>NZ_JBIAXS010000004.1:0-54074 GCF_042896885.1 Streptomyces sp. NPDC001231 | reverse complement strand
CCGCGCCGGGCCGAGCTGGGCCGGGCATGGCATCGAGCCGGATCTCGCCGAACCGGGCCGGACATGGCGTTGTACCGGGCCGGGCCGGACATGGCACCGCGCCGAATCGGGCCGGGCATGGCACCGGGCCGGGCTGGGCATGGCGTTGTACCGCACCGCGCCGGACCGCGCGCCGGACATGGCACCGAGTCGAACTGAGCCGAACTGAGCCGGACCGGACCCGGCCGGACCCGGCAGGCCTGGCCCAGTCGGGGTTACGGCCGGGCCAGGCCCGACTTCAGGCCTGCGCCGCACAGGGGGACCACCGCCGACTTCCCGCCGAGGGCGCCCTCGCGGATCGCCGCCCAGCAGACCGCGCCCGTCGACTCGACGTACAGGCCGCGGGAGGCCAGGTCCAGCTGGGCGTGGCGGATGCGGTCCTCCGTCACGGTCAGGAAGGTGCCGCCCGAGTCCCGTACCGCGCGCAGGATCTGGCGGGCCCGGGGCGGGTGGGGGACGGCGATGCCCTCGGCGTGGGTGGGGGCCACGGGGGTCGTGCCGGTGAGTTCCTCCGCGCCCTCCTCCCAGGCGCGGGCGAGCGGGGCGACCGCCGCCGCCTGCACCGCCCACAGCGCCGGGCGCCGGTCCAGCAGACCGGCCCCGAACAGCTCGGCGATCGCCAGCGCCGCGCCCAGCAGCAGCGTGCCGTTGCCCACCGGCAGGACCAGGACCTCCGGCAGACGCCCGCCGAGGTCCTCCCACAACTCGTGCACGTAGGTCTTCGTGCCGTGCAGGAAGTACGGGTTGAAGACGTGCGAGGCGTAGAACGTGTCCGGCTCGTCCGCGGCGCGCTGCGCGGCCCTGCCCGCCGCCTCGCGGTTGCCGTCGACCACCTCCAGGCGGGCGCCGTGCGCCTCGATCTGCTCCAGCTTCTTCGCCGACGTGCCGAGCGGGACGTACACCGTGCACGGCAGCCGCGCGCGGGCGCAGTACGCGGCGATCGCCGTGCCCGCGTTGCCGCTGCTGTCGGCGACCACCCGGCGCGGGTCGGCGCGCAGCGCCAGTTCGGCCAGCAGCACCGCGCCCCGGTCCTTGAACGACAGCGTCGGCATCAGGAAGTCCAGCTTCGCCGAGACCTCGTCCGTCAGCGGCACCAGGGGGGTGCGGCCCTCGCCGAGGGACAGCGTGGGCGCCGGCATCGGCAGCGTCTCCGCGTACCGCCACAGGGAGTTCACCCTCCCGGTGAGGGACTTCAGGGACGCCGGGGTGGGGGAGAAGTCGAGATCGAGCGGGCCGTGGCAGGAAGGGCAGCGCCAGGCGAGGGAGTCGCCGGGGACGCGGACGCCGTCGGTGGGGCAGTAGCGGTCCGGCAGAGGTGTCATGTACGGAGGTTAAGGGGCGAGGTTCGCCGACGCCCCGTCATCACTCCCGCACGGCACGTCCGTCGCACTCGGCCGCGCCTCCTCGCCCCCCGACGCCTCCGTTTTCCGCCATGTGGAGGTGTGACGGCGGCCGTAGCGGGGAGAAAGCGCCTGGGCATGCCTTCGCCACCCGCAAGTCATCACTTCGAGTGATTCTCTGGCCCCTGCTTGCAAGTACAACCCATGGTTGCCACGCTGTTGCTGTCTGTACAGCTTGATGGGAGCGGCCAGTGACTTTCGGTGAGCAGCCGGCGTACCTGCGCGTCGCGGATGATCTCCGCAAGAAGATCGTCGACGGTCTGCTGCCCCCGCACACCCGGCTGCCCTCACAGGCCAGAATCCGCGAGGAGTACGGCGTCTCGGACACGGTCGCGCTCGAGGCCCGCAAGGTGCTGATGGCCGAGGGGCTGGTCGAGGGCCGCTCCGGCTCGGGGACGTATGTGCGCGAGCGGCCCGTGCCGCGCCGGGTCGCCCGTTCCGGCTTCCGCCTGACCGGCGGCGCCACGCCGTTCCGGCAGGAGCAGGCCGACGCCGAGGTGCGCGGCACCTGGGAGTCGAGCAGCACGCAGGCCGAGTCGAGCGGCGCCATCGCCGAGCGGCTCGGCATCAAGCCCGGCGACCGCGTGATGCGCACCAAGTACGTGTTCCGGGACGCCGGCGAGGCGATGATGCTCTCCACCTCCTGGGAGCCGCTCGCGCTCACCGGCCGAACCCCCGTCATGCTCCCCGAGGAGGGCCCGCTCGGCGGCATGGGCGTGGTCGAGCGCATGCGCGCCATCGACGTCATCGTCGACAACGTCACCGAGGAGGTCGGCGCCCGCCCCGGCCTCGCCGAGGAACTGCACGCCCTCGGCGGTGTCCCCGGCCATGTCGTGGTCGTCGTCCAGCGCACCTTCTACGCCTCCGGCCGCCCCGTGGAGACGGCGGACGTCGTGATCCCCGCCGACCGCTACCGGGTGGCGTACCACCTGCCGGTGAGGTAGGAGCCGCGCGGCAGGGGCCGTGCGGCAGGAGCGTGCGGTAGGAGGTGCGGCGGGGCGGGCGCCGGCCCGGAAGCAGGCCCGGAAGCGGTGATTCCCGGGGGTGGTGTGCGCCCCCTCGGCGCCCGGCCCGCCCGTCCGTCTGCCGCGCCGCCTCGCCCGTGCGCCGTATTCCGGCCGTTCTCGCAGGTCGCCACCGCGGCTGCCGCATGCCCCCGAGTGGATGTACAGAGCCCCTCGCACGGCGCGTTCGCCTCCGTGCGCCCCGGGCGGCCGATTTCCATACTGGCCGGTTGCCTACCTCTTTGTGAAAAGCCGTATTCGCTGCGTGAAGGTTGGGCGTAGGCTCAGGCATATGCGGATTGCGGTTTCCTCAACAGGCGGGACGCGGCGGGGGCCGGGAGCCGGACGCACAGGGGCGGGAAGGAGCAGTGGGGGCGCGATGAACGACAGCACGATCACCCTTCCCTGGCTCGTCGTCCGGCAGGACGACAACGGCAATCGCTACAGCGTCGGCCGGTACGCCACCCGTGCCGAGGCCCAGAAGATCGCGGAAAGCCTCGACGGTCCGGACACCCAGCTGTACTGGGTCGAGCGGATCGAGCAGAGCGCCGGCGGTGCGGGCGGCGACGGCTGACCCCTTCGCCGGACGCAGGCCCGCTCCCGTAGGCTCCGGCGCATGAGCGAACGGATCGTGGTGGTCGGTGCCGCCCTGCTCGACGGCGGCCGCCTGCTCGCCGCGCGCCGCAGCGCGCCCGCCGAGCTGGCCGGTCGCTGGGAGCTGCCCGGCGGCAAGGTCGAGCCCGGCGAGCGGCCCGAAGCCGCTCTCGTGCGCGAGTTGCGCGAGGAACTCGGCGTCGAGAGCGAGGCCGTCGAGCGCGTGCCGGGCAGCTGGCCCCTGCGACCGCCGTACGAACTCCAGGTGTGGACCGCGCGGCTGCGCCCCGGCTCCGCCGACCCCAAGCCCCTCCAGGACCACGACGACCTGCGCTGGCTCACCCCGGCCGAGATCTGGAGCGTCCCCTGGCTGGACCAGGACGTGCCCGCCGTGCGGCAGGCCCTCACCCACCTCGGAGCCGGCCCGGCGGACGGCGCCCCAGGGGCGTGAGAGTCATCGAGCGCTCCGTCGAAGTCCAGGGCGCACGGGAGACGTAGGGCGCGCGCCGGTACGCCGTTCGTGCCACACCGCACCGTCGCGAGCGGTAATGCCCCCTGGATACCGGGTATGTCCCCTTTGTTCTCTGGAACCGTACATGGGTGGGCTTGCCGGCCTGCGAAGTGATCGGCGTGCCTGGGAAGTGAACGGCGTGATCGACACCGATGAAGACACCGCCGAGTGGACCTTTCCCGCGGATCCCGGCGCGGTGCGCGCGGCCCGGGCCGCCGTCCGCGGCAAGCTGCGCAGCTGGGACCTGGACGCGCTCGGCGACATCGCGGCCCTGCTGGTGAGCGAACTGGTCACCAACTCCCTGCGGTACGCGACCGGTCCCATCGGTGTTCGGCTGCTGCGCCGCGCGGACCTGCCCAAGGTGCTGCTGGTCGAGGTCTCCGACCCACTGCCGGACCCGCCCCGCGAGCGTCCGGCCCGCCCGGACGACGAGTCCGGCCGCGGCCTGCAACTGGTCGCCTCCACCTCCCGCCGCTGGGGCACCCGGCCGGACGACGCCGGCAAGACGGTCTGGTTCGAACTGGCCGTCCCGGGGTGAGCGGAGCGGTGGACGGGCCGTGCGCGGAGCCCGCCGGAGAGCCCCCGCCACTCAGTGGCCGGCGGCGGCCGGCGACGGTTGTCCGCGAGCGGGGTTCGACCTGGTCCTGCCCGGTTAGAAGACTGATGGTGTTGTCGCAGGCCCGGACCGGAAAGCATCGGGATGGTCCTGTGATCGTGAACACCGTGTTGTGCGGCGCCGTAGTGCTGGATACTGCGGGCAGCCGCCCCCGGTGACCGGTGCCGGACGCGGTGAGCTGGAGGGGACGGTTCGCGTGAGCGAGATACCAGCGAAGACCACGGAGTCCGAGGACCCGTCGGACGGCGCGAGGGCGGGGTCCGCGGGCGGCGGTGCAGCCGACGGGGCGCCGTCCGGGGACGCCATGTGGCAGAGCAGCCCGCCCGGCTCGATGTACGACTACATCAAGGTGGCCTCCTTCTCCATCGGCCCCGACGGTCACGTCGACCAGTGGAGCCTGCGCGCCGAGCGGCTCTTCGGCATCCCCGCCGAACGCGCCGTCGGGATGGACCCCATCGAGGCGTTCGTCGACCCCGACCTGCGCGAGCACGGCCAGCGCAAGATGGCCGAGATCCTCGACGGGCGGGAGTGGACCGGCGTGGTCCCCTTCCGGATCCCGGACGACGAGGACGGCCGGCGCGGTGAGGAGGGACTCGCCGAGGTCTACGTGATGCCGACGACCACGGTGGAGGGCGACAGGGCCGCCGTGTGCACCGTCGTCGACGTCCGCACCCTGCGGCGGATCGAGACCGACCTCGCCGCCTCACAGGCGATTTTCGGTCAATCCCCGTTCGGTTTCCTGCTGATCGACACCGACCTCAAGGTCCGTCGCGCCAACGAGCGGTTCGCCTCCGTCTTCGGCGGCTCGCCGGACGACCACCGCGGCAGGGGCGTGCACGACTACCTGCCGCGCGGCGAGGCCGAGCGGGTCACCGCCACCCTGCGCCGGGTACTGGAGAACGGGCAGTCCATCACGGACATGCACGTCTCCGGCTTCGTGCCGGGAACCGACGAGCGCCGCCACTGGTCCGTCAACCTCTACCGCGTGCACAGCGGCAGCGGCCGCACCATCGGCGTCGCCTGGCTCGGGATCGACATCACCGCCCGCCGCGACGCCGCCCGCGAGGCCGCCGCCGCGCGGCGCAACCTCGCCCTCCTCAACGAGGCCGGCGCCCGCATCGGCAACTCCCTCGACCTGGAGACCACCGCGCGCGAACTCCTCGACATCGTGGTCCCCGGCTTCTGCGACCTGGCGACCGTCGACCTCTACCAGGGCCTGCTGGCCGGCGACGAGACCCCGCCCGGCCTCGCCGACGGCAGCGCCGAACTGCGCCGCGTCGCCTTCGCCAGCGCGGTCTCCGGCGCGCCGTTCGGCGGCACCGGCGCACACGTCGAACTCGGCGCCGTCCACCACTACCCGTTCAACTCGCCCCGCGCGGACGCCCTGCGCACCGCCCGCCCGACGACCGTGCCCGGTGAGGACGGCGGCCTCGTGCAGACCACGCTGGCCGTGCCGATGGTCGCCCACGACACGGTGGTGGGACTCGCGCAGTTCGCCCGGACCAAGGGCAGCGAGCCGTTCGGCCAGCGCGACCGCGATCTCGCCGTCGAACTCGCCGCGCGCGCCGCCGTCTGCATCGACAACGCCCGCCTGTACCGGCGCGAGCACGAACGCGCCCTGATACTGCAGCGGTCCCTGCTCCCGCCCGGCGACCCCGAGGCATCCGGCCTCGACATCGCCTGCCGCTACCTGCCCGGCAGCGCCGCCACCGGCCGGCCCAGCGAGGTCGGCGGCGACTGGTTCGACGTCATCGAACTCCCCGGCCACCGCACCGCGCTGGTCGTCGGCGACGTCATGGGCCGCGGTCTGCGCGCCGCCGTCGCCATGGGCGAACTGCGCACGGCCGTACGCACGCTGGCCCTGCTCGACCTGGAACCGGCCGAGGTGCTCTCCCAGTTGGACGAGATCGCCCGCGGCCTCGGCGCGCCCGGCGGTGTCCAGCAGGCCACCCGGGCCGCCCGCCGCCCCCGCGAGGCCGACCTCTCCGAGGTGTACCTGGCGACCTGCATCTACGCCGTCTACGACGCGGTCACCCGACGGTGCACCTTCGCCAACGCCGGCCATCTGCCGCCGGTGCTCGTCGAACCCGGCGAGTCCGCGCTGATGCTGGACGTGCCGCCCGGCATGCCGCTCGGCGTCGGCGGCGAACCCTTCGAGGAGGTGGAGGTCGAACTCCCCGAGGGCGCCCTGCTGGCCCTTTACACGGACGGCCTGGTCGAATCCCGCGACCACCCTCTGGACGAGGGCCTCCAGGCCTTCGTCGGTGCCCTCACGGACCCCTCCCGCCCCCTGGAGGACGTCTGCGACCACATCCTCAACACGCTCGGCACCCACCACGGCGAGGACGACATCGCGCTGCTGATGGCCCGCGTCCAGGGCCTGCCCGCCGAGTCCGTCGGCGACTGGGCCCTGCCGCGCGAACCCCGCAGCGTCGGCCGCGCCCGCGAGTACGCCCGCGCCCAGCTGACCGCCTGGGACCTCGAACCGCTGATCGACACCACCGAACTCCTCGTCAGCGAACTCGTCACCAACGCCCTGCGCTACGGCGAGGGCGAGATCAGGCTCCGCCTCCTGCTCGACCGCACCCTGGTCTGCGAGGTGTGGGACTCCGGCCTCGTCCAGCCGCGCCGCCGCCGCGCCCGCGACACCGACGAGGGCGGCCGCGGCCTCCAGCTGGTGGGCCTGCTCAGCGCCGCCTGGGGCTCCCGCCGTACTCCCCGCGGCAAGACGGTCTGGTTCGAACTCCCCCTGCCCGACGGGGAGAACGCCCTGACCGACCCGGCGGAGGCGCTGCTGAGCCTGTTCTGACCGTTCCGCCCGGCCACCGTCTACGCCGCCGGTCCCGGACGGCGACGCCCCCGCGTCCGCGGGCCGCCGTAGCAGGCGGGCGGACCGCCGTCGGGATCCTCGGCCAGGAGGATGCCGCCGAGCACCGCTGCGGTGGCGCCGGCGGACGGGTCGGTGGTGGCGGTGCACGGGTTGCCGTGCAGGCGTACGTCCTGTTCGGCGAGGTCGTGGGCCTGGCGGGCCAGGGTGTCGGCGGTCTGCGGATCGGTAGGGAGGAGGCGCAGTGCCTCCGACAGCCGGATGCGGGCCGTGGCGCCGACCGCGGCCCGGTGCGTGCCGACGAAGTCGTCGGCGGCGGCGACGGCGCTGCGTGCGACGAGTTCCTCGGCGGCCGCCAGGACACCGGCCCGCCGTGTCCCGACCGGCGCGGTCGCCCGCACGATGCGCCGCAGCGCGTCCAGCGGGTCGTACGGCCCCGCGGCCGGCTCGGCGTGTACGCGTACGCGGGCCAGTTCCAGGTCGGCGTGCGTGACGCGGGCGCGCAGCTCACCGGCGGCGACGTCGACGGGGACGGCCGCCGAGGGAGTGCCCGGTGCGAGGGCGGGTGCCTCGTCGGAGGCGGTGGCCGTTTCCGAAGCCTGGCCGTCGGCCGTACGCCGCGCGGGCTTGCGGGACTCGGCGGACTCCGGGGAGCCCGGGGTGGGCGCGGTGGTGCGGTCCGGGTCGCCGGTCAGTCGCGCGGCGGCGGACTCGGCCGCTCGCCGGATCGCCTCGAGGTCCGCCTCCGCGCCGCCGAGCGCCGCCGGTACGAGTCGCTCGGCGGTCGACAGCTCCTCGGCCAGCCGTTCGACGCCGTGCACGAACACCGCGATCTGGGCGATCGCGCCCTCGGCCACGCGCAGGTGACAGGCCGCAGCCAGGGGGTTTCCCGAGTCCGCCGACTGGCGGGCGCGGTTCAGCCGGGAGGTGGCGAGCAGCAGGCGGTCCTTGGCCTGCTCCACGTGTCCCGTGACGGATGCGACGGCCGCCGGACCGTACCGTTCGCGTAGCGCGGCGACGGTCGAGGCGGCGGTCCCCGTGCGCCCCGCCAACTTCCGGAACCGCGCCTCCGCGACCTCCAGCGCCTCACCCAGTCCCCGCTCCAGACCGCGCAGTTCGTCGAACGCGGCGGCCTCCGCGTCCAGCAGCCGGCCCGCCTCCTCACAGCGCCCGACCACGCCGGCCAGCGCCTGCCGCCGGGCGGCCGCGTCCTCGGGGACCCCGTGGTCGTACCGCTCCCGCATCCGGCAGGCAGCCGCGAATTCCGCCTCCGCCTCCCGCACGGCCCGTGCGAACGGCTCGACGGCCGCCGCGCCGAACCGCGCCTCGGCGAAGCCGAGTTCCTCCCGGCTGGTGCGCACCCAGTCGTCCGCCAGTCGCATCAACTCCGTTGACCTCTCGCCGAGTTCATTGGACGGCGGCGGCGGTCGCCACGGCCCGGAGGGCGGGGCGGAACCGCCGCCGGGGGTCGTACGGGTCCTGGCCCGCCGCGTCCGCCGGACGTACCCGTACCCGGCGAGCACCCCCGCCGCGCCCACCGCCACGAGCGGCAGGGCGAGATAGCCCGGCGAGGTCTCGTCGTGCCGCTGTGCGGCGGTGGCGGTCACCGGAGGGGTCTGGGGGAGCGCAACCGCGGCGCCGCTGTTGATCGTCGTCCCCGGAAGCACCAGCCACACCAGGCCCGCCGCGCCACACAGCACGGTGTGCGCCACCCGCCCCGACAGGCGGCGGGTCGTGCGCCGCGGCCGGGCCGCCCGGAACACCGATGCCGTCACATTCGGGAGCGTATGACCGCCCGAGCGGGCACGCGACCGGGGCCGCGGCACTGGTGGGGCCGACGGGACACGTCAACGCGGGAGGGAACACCAGCATGAAGAACACCACCGGCAGACAAGAAACGTCCGGCCAGGAAGACACGACCGGCACCCCTGGCGGGGAGGACGCGTCCGGTACGGGCGACATCACGGGCGGGCGGGAGACCGCCGGCGGGGAGCTGGCGTCCGACGTGGGGAGTGCGAGCGGTACGGGCGACATCGGCGGTACGCACGACAACCTCGACGCGGAGCCCGCGAGCGGCGGGGCCGGTATCACCGGCGGGGAGGACGCGTCCGGTACGGGCGACATCACCGGCGGGCGAGAGGCCGCTGACGCGGAGCACACGTCCGATGCGGGGAGCGCGACCGGTACGGGCGACACCGGCGGCACGCACGACGCGGAGCCCGCGAGCGGTGGGGCCGGTATCACCGGCGGGGAGGACGCGTCGGGCACGGGCGACATCACCGGCGGGCGAGAGGCCGCTGACGCGGAGCTGGCGTCCGATGCGGGGAGCGCGACCGGTACGGGCGACACCGGCGGCACGCACGACGCACCCGGCGCGGAGCCCGCGAGCGGCGGGGCCGGCACCCCCGGCGGGGAGGACGTGTCCGGTACGGACGACCCCGCCGGTGAGCGAGAGACCATCGGTGCGGAAAGCGCGACCGGCAGGGACGACAGCACCCGCGCGAGGAGCGAGACCGGCACCCGCGCGGCGAGTGCGTCCGGTACGGGTGGCACCGTCGCCGGGCGAGAGGCCGCCGCCGTGCCGCGCACCGTGGGCACGGCGCGCCCCGACCCCGATCAGGGGCGCGCGGGTCCGCCGCCCCGACGGCGCCGTGGGCTGCGCTGGGTCCGTCGTGTCGCCCTCGGTGTCGTCCTGCTGCTGGTGTTGCCGCTGCTCGCCGCCGAGTCCGCCCTGCGGGTGAACTACACGGGCGACCCCGTCGACGGGACGTACACCAGGGGCCAGGACGCGATCTGGCTGGGCCACGCCTGGGTGGACGGCCGGAAGACGGACGCCGATGTCGCGGCTCTCGCCCGGCGCCTGCGCGGTACCGGCATCCGCGACCTCTACGTGCACGCGGGCCCGCTCGAACACGACGGCACGCTCCCCAAGTCGTCCTATCCCAAAGCCGGTTGGCTGATACCCGCCGTGCACCGCGTGCTGCCCGGCATCCGCGTGCAGGCCTGGCTCGGCGACGAGCTGGCCACCGAGAGCCCGGACGGGATGCGGCTGGAGCGGGCCGCGACGCGCGCGGCCGTGGTCACCTCCACCCGCGAGATCCTGGCGGCCGGTTTCGACGGCGCCCACTTCGACCTGGAGCCGCTGCACTCGGGCGACCGCGACTACCTGGACCTGCTCGACGACCTGCGCGCCGTCACCCGCGCCCACGGCGTACCCCTGTCCGTCGCCGCCCACCAGATCGACCCGCTGCCCGCCTTCCACTCCGTGTGGGGCACGCTCACCAACCACCCCAAGTGGTGGTCGCAGGCGTACTTCGCCCAGGTCGCCCGCCGCGTCGACCAGATCGCCCTGATGTCGTACGACACCATGCAGCCGCTGCCGAGCCTGTACGGCGGCTACGTCGCCCAACAGACCTCCCTCGCCCTGGAGGTCACCCCGCCCACGACCGACCTGCTGATGGGCCTGCCCTTCTTCCACGACAACCGCTTCGGCCACCGCGCCTCCGCCGAGACGGTCCCCGCCGCCGTCCGTGGCGTCCGCCTCGGTCTCTCCCGCACGGACGCCGGCCGCGAGCGCTTCGGCGTCGCGCTGTACGTCGACTTCGCCGCCACGGAGGACGACTGGACCGCGTACCGGGAAGGCTGGGTTCGGCTGTCATGATCACGGCGCTGATGGGAGGATGATCGGTATGGAGTGGATGGCGATGGCGACGACCGCGCTGGCCGTCGTGGCCGTGACGGGGGCGGCCGTGATCGGGATCGCGGCGATCACGACCGGTTGGGTGCCGCCGGTCGGCTGGAAAAAGGTCCTGCGGCCCAAGCTGTGGGGGTACGGCTCACTGACCGCCGCCGTCGGCATGGGCGCGTTCCTGAGCCTCGGCCCGCTCAGCAGCAGGCCGGCCGCCCACTTCAACATCGCGCTCGTCGGCATGGCCGTGTTCTTCCTGGGCACGTTCCTGCAGTACCTGTCCCAGCGCCCCGCCCGCACGGACTCCCTGAACCGCCCCCAGGACGGGACCTAGGACGACCGCCGCCCGATCTTCGAGCCCAGCCACACCAGAGGGTCGTACTTGCGGTCGACGGCCCTTTCCTTCAAGGGGATCAGCGCGTTGTCCGTGATCCTGATGCCCTCGGGGCAGACCTCCGTGCAGCACTTGGTGATGTTGCAGTAGCCGAGCCCGTGGTCGTCCTGGGCCGCCCGCTTGCGGTCCAGGCCGGTGTCCGCGGCGGCGTCCAGCGGGTGCATGTCGAGTTCGGCGACGCGCATCAGGAAGCGGGGGCCCGCGTACGCCCGCTTGTTGTCCTCGTGGTCGCGTACGACATGGCACACGTCCTGGCACAGGAAGCACTCGATGCACTTGCGGAACTCCTGCGGCCGGTCCACGTCCTCCTGGAACATGCGGTACTCGCCCGGACCGAGACCGTCCGGCGGGACGAACGCCGGAACCTCGCGCGCCTTGGCGTAGTTGTAGCCGACGTCCGTCACCAGATCACGCACGACCGGGAAGGTCCGCAGCGGGGCCACGGTGATCGTCTCCTCGGGCTCGAAGACCGACATACGGGTCATGCACATCAGCCGTGGCCGCCCGTTGATCTCCGCGGAGCACGAACCGCACTTGCCCGCCTTGCAGTTCCAGCGCACGGCGAGATCCGGCGCCTGGGTGGCCTGGATCCGGTGGACGATGTCAAGCACGACTTCGCCGTCGTTGACCTCGACCGCGAAGTCCTCCAGGCCCCCGCCCCGAGCGTCACCCCGCCACACCTTGAAGCGGGCCTCATAGCTGCTCACTCGTACAGCTCCTCTTCGGCGAGGTACTTGACCAGCTCCTCCTTCTCGAAGAGGGCGAGCAGGTCGGGGCGGATGGGTTCGGTGGTCTCCCGGGAGAGGGTGATCTGGCCGCGCACGGGGTCCGTCGCCGCCAGCCCGCCCGTCGGGTCGGTCAGCCGGCACAGCAGGTTGATCCGGCGCCAGGCGCGCTCCATCGACGGGCAGTCCTCGCGGGTGTGCCCGCCGCGGGACTCCGTGCGCTCCAGCGCGGCCCGTGCCACGCACTCGCTGACCAGCAGCATGTTCCGCAGGTCGAGCGCGAGGTGCCAGCCGGGGTTGAACTGCCGGTGCCCCTCGACCCCGGCCCGCCGCGCCCGCACCCGCAGCTCGGCGAGCTTCTTCAGTGCCTGCTCCATCTCGCCCTCGCGGCGGATGATGCCGACCAGGTCGTTCATGGTCTGCTGGAGTTCCAGGTGCAGGGTGTACGGGTTCTCCGGCGGCCCGTCCGCCGGTGCCCCGCCCTGCGCGCCCTCCGCCGAGAACGGCCGCAGCGCCTCCGCGGCCGCCGCGTCCACCTGGGCGCCGTCCACGGCCGGGCGTTCGCGCGCCGCCCCCTGCGCGTACTCGGCCGCGTGCCACCCGGCCCGGCGCCCGAACACCAGCAGGTCGGACAGCGAGTTGCCGCCGAGCCGGTTGGAGCCGTGCATCCCGCCCGCGACCTCCCCGGCCGCGAACAGCCCCGGCACCCCGCGGGCGGCCGCCGTGTCGGAGTCGACCGCGATGCCGCCCATGACGTAGTGGCAGGTCGGCCCGACCTCCATCGGCTCCGCCGTGATGTCGACGTCGGCCAGCTCCTTGAACTGGTGGTACATCGAGGGCAGCCGGCGCCGGACGACCTCGGCCGGCATCCGTGTCGACACGTCGAGGAACACCCCGCCGTGCGGCGAGCCGCGGCCCGCCTTGACCTCGGAGTTGATCGCGCGGGCGACCTCGTCACGGGGCAGCAGCTCCGGCGGACGCCGGTTGTGGTCCGGGTCCTCGTACCAGCGGTCCGCCTCCTCCTCCGACTCGGCGTACTTCTCCTTGAAGACGTCGGGGATGTAGTCGAACATGAACCGCTCGTCCTCGGAGTTGCGCAGCACCCCGCCGTCGCCGCGGACCGACTCGGTGACGAGGATGCCCTTCACCGACGGCGGCCAGACCATGCCCGTCGGGTGGAACTGCACGAACTCCATGTTCAGCAGTGGCGCCCCGGCGAGCAGCGCGAGTGCGTGCCCGTCGCCGGTGTACTCCCACGAGTTGGACGTCACCTTGAACGACTTGCCGATGCCGCCGGTCGCGATGACGACCGAGGGCGCCTCCAGCACGAAGAAGCGGCCGGACTCGCGCTCGTAGGCGAAGACCCCGCAGACACGGTCGCCGTCCTTCAGGACCCTGGTCACCGTGCACTCCTGGAAGACCTTCAGACGGGACTCGTAGTCCCCGGTCTCCCTCTTGTCCTCCTGCTGCAACGAGACGATCTTCTGCTGGAGCGTCCGGATCAGCTCCAGGCCCGTACGGTCGCCGACGTGCGCCAGGCGCGGGTACTCGTGCCCGCCGAAGTTGCGCTGCGAGATCCGGCCGTCCTTCGTACGGTCGAACAGCGCGCCCCAGGTCTCCAGCTCCCACACCCGCTGCGGCGCCTCCTGCGCGTGCAGCTCGGCCATCCGCCACTGGTTGAGGAACTTGCCGCCGCGCATGGTGTCGCGGAAGTGGACCTGCCAGTTGTCGTGCTCGTTGACGTTGGCCATGGCCGCCGCGATGCCGCCCTCGGCCATCACCGTGTGCGCCTTGCCGAACAGCGACTTGCAGATCACCGCGGTACGCGCCCCGCGCTCGCGCGCCTCGATCGCGGCCCGCAGCCCGGCGCCGCCCGCGCCCACCACGACGACGTCCCACTCCTGCCGGTCCACCACGGTCATCACAAGGCCCCACTCGTCGTACTCATCAGAAGAACCGCGGATCGTCGAAGACGCCGGAGGCGACCAGGAACACGTAGAAGTCGGCGAGCGCCACGCTGAACAGCGAGGCCCAGGCCAGCTGCATGTGGCGGGCGTTCAGCCGGCTCACGAACTGCCAGAGGCGGTAGCGCACCGGATGCTTCGAGAAGTGCTTGAGCTTGCCGCCCACGATGTGCCGGCAGGAGTGGCAGGAGACCGTGTACGCCCAGATCAGCACGATGTTGACCAGGAAGACGAGGGTGCCGAGGCCCATGTGGCCCCAGCGGTAGTGCTGGTCGCGGAAGGCCAGCACGGTGTCGTAGGTCAGCACGCCGGCGACCAGGATCGCCGCGTAGAAGAAGTACCGGTGGACGTTCTGCAGGATCAGCGGGAAGCGGGTCTCACCGGTGTACCTCCGGTGCGGCTCGGCGACCGCGCAGGCCGGCGGGGACGCCCAGAAGCCCCGGTAGTAGGCCTTGCGGTAGTAGTAGCAGGTCAGCCGGAAGCCCAGCGGGAAGATCAGGATGATGATCGCCGGGGAGATCGCCCACCAGCTGCCGAACAGGTCGGCGTTGGGTCCCGCGTGCATGGTCCGGCAGTTCTGCGCCAGGCACGGCGAGTAGAACGGCGAGACGTACGGCGCCGCGTAGTAGTGGGTGTTCGCGAAGGCCCGCCAGGTCGAGTAGACGACGAACGCGAGCAGTCCGGCCGCGGTGGCGGCGGGCGCCAGCCACCAGCGGTCGGTCCGCAGATGCCGGGCGGCGATCGCGGCCCGCCCGGGGGAGCGGACACCGCCGCCGAGCGGATGGGGTTGTGTGCCGGGAGGTTCCGTACCTGTGGCCAATGCGGGACGCACCTTCCTGTCGGGCTCGCCTCCGGGGCACTGGAGCCGGTGTCGAGCCCCTTCGGGTCATGCGCGGTCGGTTCAGGGGGCGTGGCGGTCGCGGGCGCCGAGTCCCTCGTCGTCCGAGTCCGTCCACAGGGAGACGTCGTAGGGAGCGTCGGAGATGGTGACGAGCGAGGGCCGCTGGGGGGCGGCCTGGCCCTGGGAGGCCTCGCGCAGCAGGGCGACGCTCTCCCGCAGGTGGTCGGCGTCGGTACGCACGCGGCGTATCTCCAGCCCGCCACCGAGCTGCTGCTCCAGTCGGCCCACCGAACGCAGTAGATCGTCGAGGGCTCGCTGTACCGACGTCAGGTCGTCGTGCACGGACATGACGTGACCTCGCTTCCATGGGCGTACAGCCCTAGGCGGCAACGTTCATGCGCCTGCGAGTGTTGCGCGTCACACCTGTCGGTGGGAAGGGATGTGCCGCGATTGGCGGATTGCACATCCCACACGCACGCCCGCACGCGCTCTGTGTGCGCCGGGGACCACCTGCGCCGAACGGGTGACCTTCCGGACCCGCTCCGCCGTGTCGCCTCCGGCTGACGAACCCTTTCCTCTTCAGTGGGCCGTAGATCTGATGAACACCAAAATACCGCCAAATGCGATCAAACCCCACCCGTGCCACCGGCGGGAGCGGCTCCACGGAGGTAGCGCAGATGTCCTACGACGGTGTCGGTCCGCGCGCGGTCATGCGCTCGGTCGCCTTCCTGACCGCGGGCGCCCTCGCGGTGCCCCTCCTCGCCGGCTGCGGCTCGGACGACGAGGGCAACAAGCCGCTGGCCGCCCAGGACATCGCGCCCGCAGCCCGCAAGCAGATCGCCGACGGAGGCAGGCTGCGCTGGGCGGTGGACTCGATGCCGCAGACGCTGAACGTTTTCCAGGCGGACGCCGACGCCGGCACCACCCGCATCGCCCAGGCGGTGCTGCCCACCATGTTCCGGCTCGACGCGAACGGCCACCCGCAGCCCGACGCCGACTACCTGGAGTCCGCCCGGGTGGTCGGGACCGAGCCCAAGCAGGTCGTCGTCTACCGGCTCAACCAGCAGGCCGTCTGGAGCGACGGCCGCGAGATCGGCGCCGCGGACTTCGCCGCCCAGTGGCGCGCCCTGTCCGGCAAGAACTCGGCGTACTGGACCGCCCGCAACGCCGGGTACGACCGCATCGAGAAGATCGAGCGCGGCGCCAACGACCTGGAGGTCCGGGTCACCTTCGCCCGCCCCTACGCCGACTGGCGGTCGCTGTTCTCGCCGCTGTACCCGAAGGACGTCATGGGCACCGCGAACGCCTTCAACGACGGCGCCCGCAGGAAGCTGGCGGTCAGCGCCGGACCGTTCGCCGTGCAGAAGATCGACACCAAGACCAAGGACGTCGTCCTCGGCCGCAACCCGCGCTGGTGGGGCCACTCGGTCAAGCTGTCCGAGATCGTGCTGCACGAGGTGCCGCGCGACAAGCGGGCCGCCGCCCTCGCCGAGGGTTCCGTGGACGTGGCCGACATCGACCCCGCCGACGTCCCGCGGATCACGTCCGCCGGCGCCCGGGGCGGCAGCCCCCTCCAGGGCCCGGCCGGCGGCCGCACCGCCGCCAGGGCGCTGCTCTCCTGGGCGGTGCTGCACGGATCCGACGACAAGGCGGCGGACCGCGAGCGCCGCGCCCTGGCGGCGGAGCGCACGTCGCTCACCACGTACCTGCGGCAGCAGCAGGTGCTGCGCGACTTCCAGGTGCGCAAGTCCCTGGAGCCCGCATATACCCAGCTCGCCCTCAACGGCTCCGAGGGCCCCCTGGCCGACGAGCGCGTCCGCCACGCGGTGGCGCACGCGCTGGACCGCAAGGAACTCGCCGAGATCGTCCTGAAGCCGCTCGGCCTGCCCGCGGTCCCGGTCGGCAGCCACCTCGCCGTGTCCGGCCAGAACGCCTACGCCGACAACAGCGACGCCCTCGGCGGCCATGACGCCGCCCAGGCGCGGGACCTGCTCGCGGACGCCGGCTGGGTGCCCGGCCCGGTCAAGGAGCAGAAGGCCCCCAAGGAGTCCAAGGAGCCCAAGGAGTCCAAGGAGCCCAAGAAAGGGGACAAGGCGGCCGGCGGCGAGGGGCACGGATCACAGAACTCCGCCGGGGACGGTGACGGGACGTACATCGTCGGCCGGAACGACCACGTGGAGGACGGCAAGGCACCCGGCCCGAGCGAGCAGGAGCGGGACCACAAGGACCGGCAGGAGCAGCGCGGGCCGGGCGACGAGGGTGCCAGGCAACTCGCCCAGGACGGCAGGCATTACACGAACGACCACCTCAAGCAGGGCGGCCCGCCCGGCGCCTACGCCCCCAAGGGCACCGCCGCGCCGCGGCCCGGCGCCGCCGCCGGGCCGCTGGCCAAGGACGGCAAGCCGCTCACGCTGCGCTTCGTGGTTCCCTCCGGCCCCGGCTCGGACACGCTGCGCAAGGTGGCCGACCGGGTGACCGCCATGCTCAAGAAGGTCGGCGTCGGCACGGAGATCACCAGGGTCCCCGACGAGAGCTACTTCCGGGACCACATCGCCTCCGGGCAGTTCGACCTCGCGCTGTATTCCTGGCCCGCCTCCGCCTGGCCGGCCACCGACGCCCGCCCCATCTACGCCAAGCCCGTACCGGCCGCCGACGGCTCCCTGAACGTCCAGCAGAACTACACCCGCGTCGGCACCGACCAGGTCGACCAGCTCTTCGACCAGGCCATCACCACCCTGGACGAGGGCGAGCAGGCCGGCCTGCTGCGCAAGGCCGACGCCCGCATCTGGGCGGCGGCCGGTTCGATCCCCCTCTACCAGCGTCCCCAGCTGACGGCCGTCCGCAAGAACCTCGTGAACGTCGGGGCCTTCGGCTTCCAGACCCCCGTCTACGAGGACATGGGCTTCCTGAAGAAGGGGGCACAGCCGTCGGGCGGCGGGTCGCCGAAGGGCTGACGCCGCAAACACGCCGGCAGGCGCCGCTCCGGAGAGCGGCGCCTGCCGGTGTCGTCGTGCCCGAGGGTCAGGCGTGCTTGGCGCGGCTGGCGGCGCGGGCGCGGTCGCGCTGGTCGAGGACGACCTTGCGGATGCGGACCGCCTCCGGGGTCACCTCGACGCACTCGTCGTCGCGGCAGAACTCCAGCGACTGCTCCAGGGAGAGCTTGCGCGGCGGGACGATCGCCTCGAACGAGTCGGCCGACGACGACCGCATGTTGGTGAGCTTCTTCTCCTTGGTGATGTTGACGTCCATGTCGTCGGAGCGGGAGTTCTCGCCGACGATCATGCCCTCGTACACCTCGGTGCCCGGATCCACGAAGAGCACGCCGCGCTCCTGGAGGTTGGTCATCGCGAAGGCGGTGACGGCGCCGGAGCGGTCGGCGACCAGGGAGCCGTTGTTACGCGTCTGCAGCGTGCCGAACCAGGGCTCGAAGCCCTCGTGGATGGAGTGGCCGATGCCCGTGCCGCGGGTCTGGGTCAGGAACTCGGTGCGGAAGCCGATCAGACCCCGGGAGGGCACGACGAACTCCATGCGGACCCAGCCGGAGCCGTGGTTGGACATGTTGTCCATCCGGCCCTTGCGCACGCCCATGAGCTGCGTGACGGCGCCCATGTGCTCCTCGGGCACGTCGACCGTCATGCGCTCGACCGGCTCGTGAACCTTGCCGTCGACCTCCTTGGTGACCACCTGCGGCTTGCCGATGGTCAGCTCGAAGCCCTCGCGGCGCATCTGCTCGACCAGGATGGCCAGCGCCAGCTCGCCGCGGCCCTGCACCTCCCAGGCGTCGGGGCGGTCGGTTTCCAGCACGCGCAGCGACACGTTGCCGATCAGCTCGCGGTCCAGGCGGTCCTTGACCTGGCGGGCGGTCACCTTGCGGTCCTTGACGGCCGCCTTCGCGTCGGCGCCCTTGCCGGTGCCGCCGCGGCCGACCAGAGGGGAGGTGTTGGTGCCGATGGTCATGGAGATCGCCGGCTCGTCGACCGTGATCAGCGGCAGCGCGACCGGGTTCTCGGTGTCCGCCAGGGTCTCGCCGATCATGATGTCCGGGATGCCCGCGACGGCGCAGATGTCACCGGGGCCGGCCTTCTCGGCGGGCTTGCGGGTGAGCGCCTCGGTCATCATCAGCTCGGAGATCCGCACGTTCTGCACGGAGCCGTCGCGCTTGATCCACGCGACCGTCTGGCCCTTGCGCAGCTCGCCCTGCTCCACGCGCAGCAGCGCGATACGGCCGAGGAAGTTGTCGGCGTCGAGGTTGGTGACGTGCGCCTGGAGGGGGGCGGCCTCGTCGTAGACGGGGGCCGGGATGTGCTGGAGGATCGTGGAGAAGAACGGCTCCAGGTTGCTGGAGTCGGAGGGGACCGTGCCGTCCTCCGGCTTGGTCAGCGAGGCGATGCCGTCCCGGCCGCACGCGTAGACGATCGGGAACTCGATCTGGTCCTCGTCGGCGTCCAGGTCCAGGAACAGGTCGTATGCCTCGTTGACGACCTCGTCGATGCGGGCGTCGGGCCGGTCCGTCTTGTTGATGCAGAGGATCACGGGCAGCCGGGCCTGGAGGGCCTTGCGCAGCACGAAGCGGGTCTGCGGCAGCGGGCCCTCGGAGGAGTCGACGAGCAGGACGACGCCGTCGACCATCGACAGGCCGCGCTCGACCTCGCCGCCGAAGTCGGCGTGGCCGGGGGTGTCGATGATGTTGATCGTGATGGGCTCCCCGCCGTCCTTGGGGTGGTACTTCACCGCCGTGTTCTTGGCGAGGATCGTGATGCCCTTCTCACGTTCCAGGTCGTTCGAGTCCATCATGCGGTCGTCGACCTGGTCGAGCTGGTGCGCGGCGAAGGCGCCGGCCTGCTTCAGCATGGCGTCGACGATGGTGGTCTTGCCGTGGTCGACGTGGGCGACGATGGCGACGTTGCGGATGTCGTGGCGCGTGGCCATAGTGAGGCGTACTCCCGAAGTGTGCGGACGACCTGCGCGTACGTCGGTGTTACGCGGGCCCTGCCGGGCGGGACACGCCACGGCCTCACCCCATGGTACGGGGTGCCATCACCCCGCCGTCGTCCCAGACCGGCGCGAAGGCCGCAACCGGCCGCAAGCTCAGGTTTCCCTCAAGTCGCTGGTGTCCCTTGGATCACGACTGTCTACTTTGACCTGACCTCGTCATTCGGCGGGGGGCCGCCCGGCCGGGACCAGCCGGCCGGGCCAGTTGAAACGGGGAGAAGACAGTGACCAAGAAGTTCATGTCGGCGGTGGCGGCCACGGGTCTGGCCGCGGCGTCGATCGTGGTGCTCGGTCCGGTGACCTCGGCCAGCGCCAAGCCCCTGGTGTGTGAGCCGGGCTACAAGTCCGCGACCTGGTCCAGCCTGAGCAACGCCTGGGTGATCACCCACGCCAAGCAGATCAACATCCCCAGCGGAGGCACCGGCGCCTACACCAAGTCCGCGACCTACCGCAGGACCGTCAGCTCCGGCCGGGAGATCACCGGCGGGGCCAGTTACTCGGCCGGCTGGGTCATCTCCAGCATGGATGCCCATGTCTCCGGGACCCTGACCAAGGCGGGGGAGAAGACGAAGGAGACGAGCGAGTCGGTCACCTTCAACTTCAACAAGCCGGGGACCTACGTGGTCTTCAGCGGTGTCAAGAAGGCCTCCGGCTACTACAAGGCCAAGACCTGCAACAGCAACGGCACGGGCTGGACCAAGGTCGGCTACGGCAAGGCCCGAAGCTGGAACGTCCAGGCGGAGGGCGCCGTCAAGTGCAGCGAGAAGCCGAAGAGCGGGACCGTGAAGCTCGCGGCGAAGAAGGGGTACTGCTGACCCCTGGGCCCTGCCGGGCCCGCTGATCGGGGCGCACCGCCGGCGCGGTGCGCGCCCGGCCGCGGCCGGGGTTCCGCGAGGAGCCCCGGCCGCGGCGCGTTCGCAGGCGGGACCAGCGGATAGAGGGTTTTCCCTAGGGAGCGGCCGGGGGGCCGCTCAGGGATCGCATCAGCGACTCCGCGGCACTAGGGTGGCGCAAATGTGCCTGCCCTTCGGTGGGTGTGTCCCGGTTCATCCCGCTCGCGGTGCCGCGAGCACGACTGTGTCGACGGGCGCAACTGATTTGCCGTCAGGTCGTCCGCTATCCGGACACTCGATCCCGATAGTTGTGTAACAAGTCCGTTTCGCAGGGATCTTTCGCCAAACGGTTTGTCCGGATTTTGGAAGATGTAGACATCAGGTGTGATCGAACCGAGACCGAATGGCAGTGGTCCCACCGGTGAGCGATGGCAGATAGTTAGGCGCGTAGAGCTCGGGTCGACGGGTCATGCGCTGCAGGAGGCGCCGACTCACGAGCGTTGCGGGTGCATCTGACCTTCCCCGTTCTTCGTGACCGCGGGATGTCGTGTGCTCCGCCTTGCGGTGAACATAGGACTCAGAGGAGGAACCCATGCGTGGTGCCAGGAGCGCCAAGTGGGTCGCTGGTGCAATCGTCATAGCCCTCGCTGCGACCGCCTGCGGAGGCGGCGACGACAAGAGCAGCGATGGCGGCAAGGGCTCCGGCAAGGACGGTGGCACCTTCCGGATGGGTATCACCGAGCCGGTCGCCATCGACCCGTACAACGCCCAGGAGTCCGAGGGCATCCTCGTCACGACCAACCTCTTCACCGGTCTGTACTCGCCGACCGCGGACGGCCAGGTCGTTCCGGCGCTGGCCACCGACAAGAAGGTCAGCGACGACGGCAAGACCTGGACCTTCAACATCAAGAAGGACACCAAGTTCACCAACGGTGAGGCGGTCGACGCCGAGTCGTTCATCCGCGGCTGGAACCGTGTGGCGCAGAAGTCGGCCGCCTCCGACGTCGCGTACCACATGGGCGGCGTCGAGGGCTTCGGCGACGTGCAGGCCGGCAAGGCCACGACCATGTCCGGCCTGAGCGCCCCGGACCCGTACACCCTCCAGGTGAAGCTGTCCGAGCCGGACTTCGAGTTCTACGTCAAGCTCACGCACTCGGTCTTCAGCCCCGTCCCCAAGGTCGCGGGCGACGCGAAGAACAAGGCGTACAACGACGCCCCCATCGGCAACGGCCCCTTCAAGATGTCGGGCAAGTGGGAGCACAACAAGTCGATCACGCTCGTCCGCAACGACGACTACGGCCTGGAGAAGGCCCACCTCGACAAGGTGCAGATCGACATCCTCAACTCCAACAACGGCGTGACGCTGGAGTACCAGGGCTTCCAGTCGGGTCAGTACGACTGGGCCCGCATGCCCACCCCGCAGCAGCCGGCCGCCAAGGCCAAGTACGACCCGCAGGGTGAGTGGATCGAGCAGGACACCAATGGTATGAACTACCTCCTGCCGATCACGGATAACGGCCCGATGAAGAACCCGAAGGCGCGCGAGGCCGTCTCCTACGCGATCGACCGGGACGCCATCATCAAGGGCGTCTTCCAGAACATGCAGAGCAAGTCGACGACGATCCTGCCGCCGGCGTTCAAGGACGTGTACCAGAAGGACCTGTGCACCTCCTGCGTCAAGCAGGACACGGTCAAGGCCAAGCAGCTCGCCAAGGAAGGCGGCCTGAAGCCCGGCACCACCATCGACCTCGGCTACAACACGGGCGCGGGCCACGAGGAGTGGATCCAGGCCGTCAAGGCGCAGCTCGAGGAAGTCCTGGGCGTCAAGGTGAAGGCCACCGGCAAGCCGTTCGCCGAGCTGCTCGCCGACCAGCAGAAGCCGAAGGCGACGGGCCTGTACCGCTTCGCCTGGGGTGCCGACTACCCGACGCCGGACAACTTCCTGTACCCGCTGCTGGCCACCGCGTCCATCAACAAGGACGACACCGGCAAGGTCACCGGTGACAACCGCGGCCGCTACAGCAACAAGAAGTTCGACGACCTGCTCGCCAAGGCCCGCGGCACCGAGGACGAGGCCGGCCGCAACGCCATCTACAAGGACGCGGAGAAGGTCGCCATGGACGACATGGCCCTGATCCCGCTGTGGAACCGGCACCAGCTGCGTCTCGCCAACACCAAGAAGTTCAACGACCTCACGATGGACTTCCACGAGAACCCGAGCCTCGTTGACGTCAAGTTGAAGTAACGGGTCGCCGCGCTCGGCGCGGAATCCGGCAACCGGGGGGTCGTGGGGTTCGAGCTTCAGCTCGAACCCCACGACCCCCCGCCGACCGTCGGGAGCGGTGTGATCCACCCCTCCCGCCCCCACCCCACCCCCCACATGCCGGGGCGCGAGGGAGCTGCTGAGGAAGTGGCAGCGAGGTAGAGAGGCAGTTATGGGAAGGTACGTGGTCCGCAGGCTGGGCCAGCTCGTCGTGGTCGTGCTCGGCGCGACGATGATTCTGTTCGCCTGCCTGTTCGTGATCCCCGGCGACCCGGTGGGTCAGATCGCCGGCAGCGACAAGGCGCGTGACCCTGCCGTCATCGCGGAGATGCACAAGCAGTACGGGCTCGACAAGCCGCTGGTCGTCCAGTACGGCACCTACGTCGGCAAGCTCGTCACCGGTGACCTCGGCACGGACTACACACAGGACCGCCCGGTCACCGAGATCCTGGGCCCGAAGCTCGGGAACACGGCGAAGCTGGCCGTCGCGGCCATCGTGATCGACATCGTCATCGGCATCTCGGTCGGCGTACTCGCCGCCATGCGCAGATACTCCGTCTGGGACGTGTCGGCGACCTTCCTCACGACCCTGGCCATCGGCGTGCCGTCCATCGTGCTCGGCATGATCATGCAGCGCATCTTCGTGATCCAGCTGGGCTGGTTCCCGCTGATCGCCGGCGACAGCCTCGACGCCATCGTCCTTCCCGCCGTCACCCTCGCCATCATCGACGCGGCCCTCGTGGCGCAGCTCGCGCGCAGCACGATGCTGGAGGTACTGCGCGCCGACTACGTCAAGACGGCCATCGCCAAGGGCCTTCCCCGCCGGAC
The DNA here is from genome assembly GCF_042896885.1 of Streptomyces sp. NPDC001231. Lineage (NCBI taxonomy): Bacteria > Bacillati > Actinomycetota > Actinomycetes > Kitasatosporales > Streptomycetaceae > Streptomyces > Streptomyces sp. NPDC001231. The sequence continues at coordinate 30,555 of NZ_JBIAXS010000004.1, read as the reverse complement.
GGTGCTCATCCGGCACATCATGCGCAACTCGGTCATCCCGGTGATCACCTACCTGGGCATCTCCTTCGGCGCGCTGCTCGGCGGCGCCATCATCACGGAGACGATCTTCAACTGGAACGGCATCGGCCTCGCGCTGATCCAGGCGATCCAGCAGAACAACAACCCCATCATCGTCGGGGTGGTGACGATCAGCGTGGCGGTCTTCGTCGTGCTGAACCTGATCGTCGACCTGCTGTACGCCGCTCTCGACCCGCGCATCCGCCTTGCCTGACCCGCAGGGTCGTTCCCCTCTAGGAGTCACACCATGACCGAACTCGTCTCGGGCACGGGAGAGCCGACGACGGCCGACCCCGCCCCGGCGCGCCCGGACGCCGAACCCAGCGTCGCCAGGGTCAGCCAGTGGTCCGACATCCGGCACCGCTTCTTCGCCAACAAGCTGGCGGTGGTGGGCCTGGCGATCATCGTCATCCTCGTCCTCACCGCGATCTTCGCGCCGCTCATCGCGCCGTACGACCCGCTCAAGCAGAACCTGATGAACACGCTGCAGTCCCCGGGCGGCGATCACCTGCTGGGCACCGACTCCCTCGGCCGTGACCAGCTCTCCCGGCTCATCTACGGCAGCCGGATCGCCATCATCGTGGGTCTCGCCTCGATCCTCGTGGCCGTCTCCATCGGCATCCTGCTGGGCTCCCTGGCCGGCTACTACGGCCGCTGGGTCGACACGGTGATCATGCGCGTCGCCGACGTCTTCTTCGCCTTCCCGCTGCTCATCGGCGCCATCGTCATCATCCTGCTGATGGGTCGCGGCGTGCTGCCCGTCGTGCTCTCGCTCGGTATCTTCTCCTGGGCGACCTTCGCCCGCCTGCTGCGCAGCCAGATCCTCTCCGTGCGCGAGATGGACTACGTGCACGCCGCCAAGGCGCTGGGCGCGAGCCAGGGCCGGATCATCCGCAAGCACATCCTGCCCAACTCGCTGACGTCGGTGCTGGTGTACGCCACCAGCAACGTCGGTATCGTGATCGTGGCCGAGGCGTCGCTGTCGTACCTCGGCGTCGGCGTCGACCCCGAGGTCGCCGAGTGGGGCAACATGATCGCCGCGGGCCGCGACTTCATGGGCGTCAAGGACTTCATGTGGACGTACCCGAGCCTCGCCATCGTCATCACCGTGCTGGGCTTCGTCCTGCTGGGCAACGGCCTGCGCGACGCGCTCGACCCGAAGCTGCGGTGAGGTACCGCCATGAGTCGAACCCCTGTGACCAAGCACGATGAAGGTGACGGCATGACCAGCCTGGAGATGGCCCCCAGCAACAGCGGGGCGGACGGGACCGCGCCGCTCCTCGAAGTCCGCGACCTGCACGTGGAGTTCAAGGTCCGCGACACCGTGACCAAGGCGGTCAACGGCGTCAACTACAGTGTCCGTGCGGGCGAGACGCTCGCCGTGCTCGGTGAGTCGGGCTCCGGCAAGTCCGTCACCGCGCAGGCGATCATGGGCATCCTGGACAGCCCGCCCGGACGGATCGCCAAGGGCGAGATCTTCTTCCAGGGCCAGGACATCCTGAGCCTGCCGGAGAACGAGCGGCGCAAGCTGCGCGGCGCCAAGATGGCGATGATCTTCCAGGACGCGCTGTCCTCGCTCAACCCGGTGCTGTCGGTGGGCTACCAGCTCGGCGAGATGTTCCGGGTGCACCAGGGCATGTCCAAGAAGGACGCCAAGGCCAAGGCCATCGAGCTGATGGACCGCGTGCGCATCCCGGCCGCCGCCCAGCGCGTCGGCGACTACCCGCACCAGTTCTCCGGCGGTATGCGCCAGCGCATCATGATCGCCATGGCCCTCGCCCTGGAGCCGGACCTGATCATCGCCGACGAGCCGACCACGGCTCTCGACGTGACCGTCCAGGCCCAGGTGATGGACCTCCTCGCGGAGCTTCAGCGCGAGTACAACATGGGCCTGATCCTGATCACCCACGACCTGGGTGTGGTCGCGGACGTCGCCGACAAGATCGCGGTGATGTACGCGGGCCGGATCGTCGAGACCGCGCCGGTGCACGAGCTGTACAAGCGCCCCGCGCACCCGTACACCAAGGGCCTGCTGGAATCGATCCCGCGCCTGGACCACAAGGGCCAGGAGCTGTACGCGATCAAGGGTCTGCCGCCCAACCTGCAGGCGATCCCGCCGGGCTGCGCGTTCAACCCGCGTTGCGGCATGGCCCAGGACGTCTGCCGCACCGACGCACCGCCGCTGGTGCCGGTGACCGAGCGCGACGGCACGGAGCTGCCCGGCCGCCGCTCCGCTTGCCACTTCTGGAAGGAGACGATCCATGGCTGAGCCGACGAAGCTCGCGAAGGACGACGAGCCCAAGGACGACGCCACGCCGAACGTCTCCGAGGTGGACACCGTCGACGCGGCCTCCGAGGAGGAGGCGGTCGCGGCGATCGACGCGACCGTCGAACGCGGCGAGCCGATCCTCCAGGTCCGCAACCTGGTCAAGCACTTCCCGCTGACCCAGGGCATCCTGTTCAAGAAGCAGGTCGGCGCGGTCAAGGCGGTCGACGGGATCTCCTTCGACCTGTACCAGGGCGAGACCCTGGGCATCGTCGGCGAGTCCGGCTGTGGCAAGTCCACCGTCGCCAAGCTGCTGATGAACCTGGAGCAGGCGACCGCCGGCGAGATCTTCTACAAGGGCCAGGACGTCACCCGGCTGTCCGGGCGCGCGCTGAAGGCGGTGCGCCGCAACATCCAGATGGTGTTCCAGGACCCGTACACCTCGCTCAACCCGCGTATGACGGTGGGCGACATCATCGGCGAGCCCTTCGACATCCACCCCGAGGTGGCCCCGAAGGGCGACCGGCGCCGCAAGGTGCAGGAGCTGCTGGACGTCGTCGGTCTCAACCCGGAGTACATCAACCGCTACCCGCACCAGTTCTCCGGCGGTCAGCGCCAGCGCATCGGCATCGCCCGCGGCCTCGCGCTCAACCCCGAGGTCATCATCTGCGACGAGCCGGTCTCGGCGCTGGACGTGTCCGTCCAGGCGCAGGTCATCAACCTGATGGAGCGGCTGCAGGACGAGTTCAACCTCTCCTACGTCTTCATCGCGCACGACCTGTCGATCGTCCGGCACATCTCGGACCGCGTGGGCGTGATGTACCTCGGCAAGATGGCCGAGATCGGCACCGACGAGCAGATCTACGAGCACCCGACGCATCCCTACACCCAGGCGCTGCTGTCGGCGGTCCCGGTGCCGGACCCCGACGCCCGGGAGAACCGCGAGCGGATCATCCTGGCCGGCGACGTGCCGTCCCCGGCCAACCCGCCCTCGGGCTGCCGCTTCCGCACCCGCTGCTGGAAGGCCCAGGACAAGTGCGCCGAGGAGGTCCCGCTGCTCGCCGTGCCCGAGCGCTTCAAGGGCTCGGACTCCCCGGCGGCCCACGAGTCGGCCTGCCACTTCGCCGAGGAGAAGGACGTCGTCGGCGCGGCGTGACCTGCTGAGAGACAGAGCCTGATCCCCGACTGGTTCCCGGTACCGCACGGCGGTGCCGGGAACCAGTCGTATGGGCCGGCCGTTTCCGTGGTGGCGGGCGAGGCCACGGAGCAACGCAGGGAGGAGAGCCACCGGGTGACACTGCATCACATCGAGCTCTGGGTGGCCGACCTGGAGCGCGCCCGCGCCTGCTGGGGCTGGCTCCTCGAACGGCTCGGCTGGTCGCCGTACCAGGACTGGCCGGCGGGGGTGAGCTGGCGGTCGGGTGACACCTACCTCGTGATCGAGCGGTCCCCGGCCCTCCGCGGGGACCGGCACGACCGGCTCCGCCCCGGCCTCAACCACCTGGCGTTCCATGTGCCCACGCGGCACGGGCTCGACGCCCTGGTCACCGAAGCGTCCCGGCACGGCTGGACGCTGATGTTCGCCGACCGTCACCCGTACGCCGGCGGCCCCCGGCACTACGCCGCCTACCTGGAGAACGCCGACGGCTTCGAAGTGGAGCTCGTGGCCCGCCCCGAGCCGGCCGGGGAGCACGCCGACGCCGCGCCGGACGAAGCCGACCCCGGGCCGCCCGGCGAGCACCCGTGACGCCGAGCGACGTCCGTGTGCCGCGTGACGTCCGCGTGCCGGGCGGGCACAGCGCCGGGCGGACCGGTTCCCTACTGTCCCCAAGGAGCACCCCATGACGGAGGCCGCGGCGGCGAACGCCCTGCCGTACACGGAACTCGACGGCTTCGGCCTGCGCCTGCGGGCCTGGCGCGAGGACGACGTGCCGGCCCTGCTGAAGGGCCTGAACGACGCCGAGTCGCGGCGCTGGTCCGGGGCCCAGCCCGTGCCCATGGACGAGGCCGGAGCGCTGGCCTTCATCGCCAGGCGGGCCGCGCTTCTCGAACAGGGCACGTTCGCGCCGTACTGCGTCACCGACGCGGCCACCGGAGAGGTGCTCGGCAGCGTGGAACTCCACAAGATAGAGCCCCGCATGGGTCACGCCGGGGTCGGGTACTGGCTCCTGCCCGAGGCGCGCGGCCGCGGCACGATGACCCGGGCCGTCGAGCTGTGCGTCCGCTGGGGCTTCGAACGGCTCGGTCTGCACCGCATCGATCTGGGGCACGCGGTCGGCAACACGGCCTCCTGCCGGGTCGCCGACCGCTGCGGCTTCGTGTACGAAGGCGTGCTGCGCGGCTTTCTGCCCGCCGCGGGCGCGCCGGGCACGTACGACGACACCCACCTCCACGCGCGACTCGCGACGGACCCGTACCCGGACTTCGTCTGAGCGTGCCGAGGATGCCGAGGACCCGGCCGCTGACGTAGTCGGTCCTCCGCGGACCTTTCCACCCGTCCGGCGGGAGTGCCCGGTGCGGCGACCACGTGATATGCGGCTTATGTGCTGATATATCTCAGGTCACCGCATCCCGAGGAGGCACCCATGCGTGGAGTCGCGCGCGCTGCCGCGGGGGCGGTGGGGGCCATGCTCGTCCTCGCCGCCTGCGGGGGCGGGGGAGCGGGCGTCGGCGCCAAGGCGCTGACCGCGTCGTGGGGCGACCCGCAGAACCCGCTGGAGCCGTCCAACACCAACGAGGTGCAGGGCGGCAAGGTGCTCGACATGATCTTCCGTGGACTGAAGCGGTACAATCCGAAGACCGCCAAGGCCGAGAACATGCTCGCCGAGCGCATCGACACCACCGACTCGCGGCACTTCACCATCACCGTCAGGAACGGCTGGCGGTTCAGCAACGGCGAACCGGTCACCGCCAGGTCCTTCGTCGATGCCTGGAACTACGGCGCGAGCCTGCGGAACAACCAGAGGAACGCCTACTTCTTCGGCTACATCGAGGGCTACGACAAGGTCCACCCCGAGAGCGGACGGCAGAGCGCCGACACCCTCTCCGGGCTGAAGGTCACCGGCCCGCGCACCTTCACCGTCACCCTCGGCCAGAAGTTCTCCACCTTCCCGGACACCCTCGGATACGCCGCCTTCGCCCCGCTGCCCCGCGCCTTCTTCACCCACCACGCCGCCTGGCTGGGCAAGCCGGTCGGCAACGGCCCGTACACCATCGAGTCGTACACCAGAGGCGCGCAGATGACCCTCAGGAAGTGGGACGGCTACCCCGGTCCGGACAAGGCGCGGAACGACGGCGTGACCCTCGTGGTCTACACCGACAGCAACACCGCGTACACCGACGTGCTGGCCGGCAACCTCGACCTCGTCGACGACATCCCCGCCGGCCAGCTCAAGAACGTGCGGACCGACCTGGCCGGCCGTTACATCAACAGCCCGGCCGGCATCCTGCAGACCCTCGCCTTCCCGTTCTACGACCCGAAGTGGAACACCAGCGGGGCGCGCAAGGTCCGCACCGGCCTGTCCATGGCCATCAACCGCAAGCAGATCACCGAGACCATCTTCCGGAACACCCGCACCCCGGCCACCGACTGGACCTCACCGGTCCTCGGCACGGCCGGTGGCTTCAAGCCGGGCCTGTGCGGCCACGCCTGCGACTACGACCCCGCCGGGGCCAGGAAGCTGGTCCAGGAGGGCGGTGGACTCCCCGGCGGCCAGGTGAGGATCACGTACAACGCGGACACGGGCTCGCACAAGCAGTGGGTGGACGCCGTGTGCAACTCCATCAACAACGTGCTCGGCAACGACAGGGCGTGCGTCGGCAACCCGGTCGGCACCTTCGCCGACTTCCGCAACCAGATCGGCCGGCACCGGATGACCGGACCCTTCCGGGCCGGCTGGCAGATGGACTACCCGCTGATCCAGAACTTCCTGCAACCGCTGTACTACACGGACGCCTCCTCCAACGACGGCAAGTGGTCCGACCGGCAGTTCGACCACCTCGTCGACCGGGCCAACGCCGAGACCGACAGACCCCGGGCGATCGGGCTCTTCCAGCAGGCCGAGGGCGTCGTACGGGACAACATGGCCGCCATCCCGCTGTGGTACCAGAACGGCAGCGCCGGCTACTCCGACCGGCTGCACAACGTGGCGCTCAACCCGTTCAGCGTCCCCGTCTACGACGAGATCAGGGTCGGCTGATCCGGCATGGGACGGTATGTCGCCAGGCGGCTGCTCCAGATGATCCCGGTGTTCTTCGGGGCCACCCTGCTGATCTTCCTGATGGTGAACGTGATGGGCGACCCCATCGCCGGACTGTGCGGCGAGCGCGCCTGCGACACCGCGACGGCCACCCAGCTCAGACGGGAGTTCGGCCTCGACAAGCCGCTGTGGCAGCAGTACGCGACCTACATGGGCAACGTCTTCACCGGCGACTTCGGCACCGCGTTCAACGGACAGCCCGTCACACAGCTGATGGCGTCGGCGTTCCCCGTCACCATCCGGCTGACCGTCGTCGCGATCCTCTTCGAGATCGTCGTCGGCATCACCCTGGGCGTGCTGACCGGGCTGCGCCGGGGCCGGCCCGTGGACACCTCGGTCCTGGTCCTCACCCTCGTCGTCATCTCCGTCCCCACCTTCGTCACCGGTCTGCTGCTGCAACTGCTGTTCGGCGTCCAGTGGGGCTGGATCAGACCCTCGGTGTCCCCGGTGGCGGCCTTCGGCGAGCTGATCGTGCCCGGCCTGGTCCTCGCCTCCGTCTCCCTCGCCTACGTGACCCGGCTGACCCGTACCTCCATCGCCGAGAACCGGCGCTCGGACTATGTGCGCACGGCCGTCGCCAAGGGACTGCCCCGGCGCCGGGTCGTCGTCCGGCACCTGCTGCGCAACTCCCTGATCCCTGTGGTCACCTTCATCGGCACCGACATCGGCGCGCTGATGGGCGGCGCCATCGTCACCGAGCGCATCTTCAACATCCACGGTGTCGGCTACCAGCTCTACCAGGGCATCCTGCGGCAGAACACCCAGACCGTCGTCGGCTTCGTGACGGTCCTCGTCGTGGTCTTCCTGGCCGCCAACCTGCTCGTGGACCTGCTGTACGCCGTACTCGACCCGAGGATCCGCTATGCCTGAGCAGCCGCAGGAGCCCGAGCGCGTCATCGCCGGGACCGGCATGGGCGGTGCCATGGACCTCGCGGCGAGCGAGGCGACGACGCTGGAGCGGGCGCCGGGCGGGCCGGAGGGCAAGCCCCGCTCCCTGTGGTCCGACGCCTGGCGCGACCTGCGCCGCAACCCCGTCTTCATCCTCTCCGCGCTGGTGATCTGCTTCCTGGTCCTCATCGCGATCCGGCCGTCCCTGATCGCCTCGGGCAACCCCCTCACCTGCGACCTGGCCAGAGCCCAGGACGGTCCCGCGCCCGGCCACCCCTTCGGCTTCGACGGCCAGGGCTGCGACGTCTACACGCGCACCGTCCACGGCGCCCGCGCGTCCGTCACGGTCGGCGTGTGCGCCACGCTCGGGGTGGCGCTCTTCGGCTCGGTGCTGGGCGGGATCGCCGGATTCTTCGGCGGCGCCGGGGACGCCGTGCTGTCCCGGACCACCGACATCTTCTTCGCCATCCCCGTCGTCCTCGGCGGTCTCGTCCTGCTGTCCGTCGTGCCGAGCAGCACCGTCTGGCCGGTCGTCGGGTTCATCGTGCTGCTCGGCTGGCCGCAGATCTCCCGGATCGCGCGCGGCTCGGTCATCACCGCCAAACAGCTCGACTACGTCCAGGCCGCCCGCGCCCTGGGCGCCTCCAACTCCCGCATCCTGCTGAGGCACATCGCGCCCAACGCCGTCGCCCCGGTGATCGTCGTCGCCACCATCGCGCTCGGCACGTACATCGCGCTGGAGGCCACCCTGTCCTACCTCGGCGTCGGGCTGAAGCCGCCCAGCGTCTCCTGGGGCATCGACATCTCCGCCGCCTCCCCCTACGTCCGCAACGCCCCGCACGCGCTGCTGTGGCCCGCCGGGGCGCTGGCGATCACGGTCCTGGCCTTCATCATGCTCGGCGACGCGGTGCGCGACGCCCTCGACCCGAAGCTGAGGTGACGGCGCCTTGCTGCTCGAAGTCCGTGATCTGCACGTGGAGTTCCGGACCCGGGACGGGATCGTCCACGCCGTCAACGGAGTCGGCTACGAGGTGGACTCCGGGGAGACGCTCGCCGTGCTCGGGGAGTCCGGCTCCGGCAAGTCCGTGACCGCGCAGGCGGTCATGGGCATCCTCGACGTGCCGCCCGGCCGGATCAGCGGCGGGCGGATCCTCTTCCGCGGCAGGGACCTGCTGGAACTGAAGGAGGACGAACGGCGGCGGATCCGGGGCGCCGAGATGGCGATGATCTTCCAGGACGCGCTGTCCGCGCTGAACCCGGTGCTGACCGTCGGCGACCAGCTCGGTGAGATGTTCGTCGTGCACCGGGGCATGTCCCGCAAGGACGCGCGCGCCAGGGCCGTGGAGCTGATGGACCGGGTGCGCATCCCGGCCGCCGGGCAGCGCGTCCGCGACTACCCGCACCAGTTCTCCGGCGGCATGCGCCAGCGCATCATGATCGCCATGGCGCTTTCCCTGGAACCGGCGCTCATCATCGCCGACGAGCCGACCACCGCTCTCGACGTCACCGTCCAGGCCCAGGTGATGGACCTGCTCGCCGAACTCCGGCGCGAGTACCGCATGGGGCTCGTCCTCATCACCCACGACCTGGGCGTGGTCGCCGACGTCGCGGACCGGATCGCGGTGATGTACGCGGGCCGGATCGTGGAGTCCGCGCCGGTGCACGACATCTACAAGGCGCCCGCCCACCCGTACACCAAGGGCCTGCTGGACTCGATCCCGCGCCTGGGCCACAAGGGCCGGGAGCTCTACGCCATCAAGGGCCTGCCGCCCAACCTCCGGGCGATCCCGCCCGGTTGCGCCTTCCACCCGCGCTGCCCCATGGCCCGGGACGTGTGCCGCACGGACGTACCGCCCCTGTACGAGGTCTCCGAAAGCCGCGCGAGCGCCTGCCACTTCTGGAGGGAGTGCCTGGATGGCAGAGCAGACGGTTGAGCGGACGGCCGAGCCGATCCTGGAGGTCAGCGGGCTCGTCAAGCACTACCCGCTCACCCGGGGCGTCCTGTTCAGGAAGCAGATCGGGGCGGTCAAGGCGGTCGACGGCGTCGACTTCACCCTGGCCCGGGGCGAAACTCTCGGCATCGTGGGCGAGTCCGGCTGCGGCAAGTCCACGGTCGCGAAGATGCTGTGCAACCTGGAGCGGCCCACCGCGGGCGAGATCCACTACCGGGGCGAGGACATCACCCGGCTGTCCGGCCGGGCACTGAAGGCGGTGCGCCGCAACATCCAGATGGTGTTCCAGGACCCGTACACCTCGCTCAACCCCCGTATGACGGTGGGCGACATCATCGGCGAGCCGTACGAGATCCACCCCGAGGCGGCCCCCAAGGGCGACCGGCGCCGCAGGGTGCGGGAGCTGCTGGACGTGGTCGGCCTCGACCCGGAGTACGTCAACCGCTATCCGCACCAGTTCTCCGGCGGTCAGCGCCAGCGCATCGGCATCGCCCGAGGACTGGCCCTGCGTCCCGAGATCATCGTCGCCGACGAGCCGGTCTCCGCGCTCGACGTCTCGGTGCAGGCCCAGGTGATCAACCTGATGGAGCGGCTTCAGAACGAGTTCGACCTGTCCTACGTCTTCATCGCGCACGACCTGTCGATCGTGCGGCACATCTCCGACCGGGTGGGGGTCATGTACCTCGGCCGGATCGTCGAGATCGGCACCGACGAGCAGATCTACGACCATCCGACGCACCCCTACACCCAGGCGCTGCTGTCCGCCGTTCCCGTGCCGGACCCGGGGGCACGGGAACGCCGGGAGCGGATCATCCTCTCGGGAGACGTGCCGTCCCCGACGAACATCCCCTCCGGCTGCCGCTTCCGCACCCGCTGCTGGAAGGCGCGGGAGCGCTGCACGCTGGAGGTGCCGGAGCTGACGGTGCCCGCGGAGTTCCGGCACGACACCGGGCCGGCGGTGCACCCCTCGGCGTGCCACTACGCGGCGGAGCTCCAGGTGGTGCCGCCGGAGGAGCGGGACACCGGGGGACAGGGGAGCGGCAATAGGGCACCGTGACCGCGTCGGCGCGCGGACGCCCTCACGGCCCGGGACGGGGCCGGGGCGGCGTGTCGCGTGCCCCCCGGCCCCATGCCCGTGTGCGGTGTCCCGCCGGCGCTCAGCCGAGCCCGAGGGAACGCTTGAGGAAGTCCACCTGGAGCAGCAGCAGGTTCTCGGCGACCTGCTCCTGCGGCGTCATGTGGGTGACCCCGGACAGCGGCAGCACCTCGTGCGGGCGCCCGTCGGCGAGCAGGGCGGAGGACAGCCGCAGGGCGTGGGCGACCACCACGTTGTCGTCGGCCAGACCGTGCACGATCATCAGCGGCCGGTGCGGCTCGGCGGGCGAGGACAGCCCGTCGTCGGTGACCAGGGAGCTGTGGGCGTACACCCCGGGAGCCTGCTCCGGGTCGCCCAGATACCGCTCGGTGTAGTGGGTGTCGTACAGGCGCCAGTCGGTGACCGGGGCGCCCGCGATGCCCGCGTGGAAGACGTCCGGGCGGCGCAGCACGGCCAGGGCGGCCAGGTAGCCGCCGTAGGACCAGCCGCGGATCGCCACCCGGCCGAGGTCGAGCGGATACGTCTTGGCAAGGTCCCGCAAGGCCTCGATCTGGTCGTCGAGGGTGACCGTGAAGTCGTGGTGGACGGCCTTCTCCCAGGCGGGGGAGCGGCCCGGGGTGCCGCGGCCGTCGGCGACGACCACCGCGAAGCCCTGGTCGGCGAACCACTGGGAGGTGAGGTGCGCGTTGTGCGCGGCCACCACACGGGAGCCGTGCGGGCCGCCGTAGGGGTCGAGGAGGACGGGCAGGGGGGCGGAGGCGGCAGTGTCACGGGGGTAGTCCGTAGGCATAAGCACGGCGCACGGGATTCGGCGTGCGCCCCCCTGGGTGAGGGTCGCGCGCGGGGACAAACCGGGATCTTCGGCGTGGGAGCGGATGGTGGCCACCGTCCGGCCCTCGCGCACCACCCGCACCCGGGCGCCCGGCCGGTCGAGCGTGGCGGAGACGAGGACGGCCACGCCCCCGGCGCGCACCGCGGTGTGCACGCCGGGCTCCTGGCTCACGCGCTCCACGCCCAGCTCGTTGACGCGGTAGACGTGCACCTCACCGGTCTCCGGCTCGGCCGCCTCCTCGCCGGCCGAGGCGGAGACCAGCACGTCGTCGTCCGACACGTCCAGCACGGCCCGCACGTGCAACTGCGCTCCCGTGAGCGGTCGTTCACCGACCGCCAGCACCCGCGCGCCGCCCTCGTCGGCGAGTCGCACGAGCTGCCCGGAGGGGGACCAGCACGGCACCCCGGGGAAAAGATCAAGCCAATCTGGATCTTCGTCCGCGTGCACCATACGGGTCGCGCCGGACTCCGGGTCCACCGCCAGGTACAGCTGGCTGCGCTGGTCGCGCGCCTGCACGAGGAGCAGCGGCGCCCCTGCCGCTGACCAGTGCGCATGAGCCAGATACGGGTAACGGGAGCGGTCCCAGAGGACCTCCGTGCGGGTCCCGTCCAGACCGAACACGAACAACTGTACGTCCGCGTTGGGGGTGCCGGCGGCCGGGTAGGGGACGCGGCTCGGCTCCCGCCCGGGATGCGCCGGATCCGAGATCCACCACCGCCGCACCGGCGTGTCGTCCACGCGCGCCACGAGCAGCCGGTCCGACTCCGGCGCCCACCAGAAGCCGCGGGAACGGTGCATCTCCTCGGCCGCGATGAACTCCGCGAGGCCGTAGGCGACGCCCTCGGACTCCGGTTCGGCGAGCGCCCGGTCGCCGTCGCCCTCGGCACCCACCACCCGCAGGGCCCCGGCGGTGACGTAGGCGACGTGCCGTCCGTCGGGGGACGGACGGGGGTCGATCACCGGCCCGGGGACGGGCAGTTCGCGTGCCGTACCCGCTCGCAACTCGGCCGTGAAAAGCCGCCCTGACAAGGCGAAAGACGCCAACTCCGCAGCGGTGTCGGTGGCGTAGCCGACGATGCCCGCGCCACCCTCGCGGCTGCGTTCGCGGCGGGCCCGTTCCTCGGCCGAGAGGTGCTCGGAGGCGCCGCCGAGGAGGGCGCGCGGGTCGGCGGCCATGCGCTCCGCGCCGTCGTCAAGGTCGAGCACCCAAAGGGAGTTGGCCCGGTCGGTGCCGGATCCGGAGCGCAGGAACACGACGCGGGAGGCGTCGGGAGCCACGGTGAACGCGCGCGGCGCGCCGAGCGTGAACCGCTGGGTGCGCGCGTGCCGTCGGGGGAAGGAGACAGGCTCGGTCGTCATGCCATGACCATATTGGCCATGCGCCCCCTTGTGCGGCCGTGCGCCGATCGATGCGCGCGTGCGGATAGTTATGATCGTTAGCGCATAGTGGGTATGAACCTGCTGCCCACTGTGTGGATTTATCTGCCCCTCATAGTCCGACGACCCCCGATACCCCCGACACCCCCCGCGTCCTGGGATCTTTGGAGGTGAACCGCCGTGGCACTCTCGATTTCGGCGGTGGTGCTGCTGGCGATCATCGTCTTCCTGCTGATCAAGAAGTCAGGCCTCAAGGCCGGTCATGCGGTCGTGTGCATGCTCCTGGGCTTCTACCTGGCGTCCTCCACGGTCGCCCCCACGATCAGCGAACTCACCACGAACATCGCGGGGATGATCGGCAGCTTCAAGTTCTGATGTCGTCCGGCGCCCCGCTCGCCCGGCCCCGCCGGGGCCGGGTTCCGGATCGGAACCGGCTTCCGGGTCAGAGATCGCCGCAGGCGTCCCGTGCCTTCGCCAGTTCCTTCTTCACTTCCTTGCCGAAGTCGAAGGTCTGCGCATGGAGCGCCTGCGCTCGCCGGATGCTTTCGGCGAGCGGTTCGTACCGCTTGTCGCCCGCGGCCGCCGACGCCGAGAGCACACCGGCGGCGGCGAACCGGTTCAACGCGATGTCGCCCTCCGGCCCCTTCGCGCCGTACTTCGACTCGTCGAATCCGCTGAGGGCGCGGCACGCGTCGCGCGCGTCGTCCGCCGGGGCGTTCGCGGTGGACCGGCCGTCATCGCTCAGAGCCCAGGCCGCGCCCACGGCGCCCCCGCCGGCCAGGAGGCCCGCCACCAGCGCGACGACCGGGACGGCACCGGGGCGCCGGGAAGGCGTCGGTGCCGGTGATGCGGGCGGGACCGGAGCGCTGTACTGCGGCTGCGACGACATGCCCCCAACTTACGACATGCATATGACAGCTTCGCCGGGAGCCCGGCGGCCCGCGCCGGGGGCGGGGCCCGGCCCCTCGTAGGGTGGGACCCATGACGGAACGGGCCGCTCGGCGGCTGATGCTGGTGCACGCGCATCCCGACGACGAGTCGATCAACAACGGCGCGACCATGGCGCGGTACGCGGCCGAGGGCGCCCTGGTGACGCTGGTGACCTGCACGCTCGGGGAGCTGGGCGAGGTCATCCCGGAGGAGCTGCGGCACCTGGAGGGGTCGGCCGGGCTCGGGACGTACCGGAGGCAGGAGCTGGCCGCGGCCATGCGGGAGCTCGGAGTCGAGGACTTCCGGCTGCTCGGCGGCGCCGGGCGGTACCGGGACTCCGGGATGATGGGGCTCGCCGACAACGACGACCCGGACTGCCTGTGGCAGGCCGGCCTCGACAGCGCCGCCGAGCACCTCGTCGCCGTGATCCGGGAGGTGCGCCCGCAGGTCCTCGTCACCTACGACGACAACGGCGGCTACGGCCACCCCGACCACATCCAGGCCCACCGGGTCGCGATGCGCGCCGCGGACCTGGCCGCCGACCCCGCCGTACGCCCCGACCTCGGCGAGCCCTGGCGGATCGCCAAGGTGTACTGGAACCGCGTCCCGCGTCCGGTCGCCGAGGCCGCCTTCGCACGGCTCGAGGACGACCTGCCGGGGCTGCCGTTCGACGAGCCGGCGACGATCGACGACGTTCCCGGAGTCGTCGGCGACGAGCGCGTCACCACGGCGGTCGACGGCAGCGCGTACGCCGCCGCCAAGGCCGCCGCGATGGCCGCGCACGCCACCCAGATCGAGATGGCCGAGCCGTACTTCGCCCTGTCCAACCAGCTCGCCCAGCCGGTCTTCACCACCGAGTTCTACGAGCTGGTGCGCGGGGAACCCGGAGCCGGGAAGGGGGAGCGGGAGACCGACCTGTTCGCCGGGGTCGATCTGTTCGCCGGGACAGAGAAGGAGGCGTCATGAGTTCAGGGGGCGGGGGCCCGATGCTCGCGCAGCCCCTCAAGCCGCCCTCCGTCGGGCGGGCCGCCGCGTATCTCGGGCTCTTCCTGCTCGGCGCGGTTGTCGCGGTCGCGGGCGCCCTGGTGCAGGCCGCCTGGTTCCCCGGCGGGCTGCTGCTCGCGCTCGCGGGCGCCGCCGGGCTGTTCCTGGGCGGGGCGCGGGCCGCGCGCAGCCGGGGCGGGGCCGTGGCGGGCGCGGCCGGTTGGATCGTCACCGTGTTCGTGCTCACCGCCAGCCGCCCCGAAGGCGACTTCTTCTTCGCGGCCGAGAGCGGCTCCTATCTCTTCCTGCTCGGCGGCATGGCCGTTGCTGTGATCTGCGCCACTCTTGCGCCGGGGCGGCAACGGCACGACCGCGACGCCCGACTTGGCAAGTGACGTACCACTTCTTCCCGTGGTGCCGGTGCGTGTCCGGTGGGGGTTTACCCAGCGGTCCTGGGATAAGGGCCCGGAGTGGCCAGTATGGTGGTGCGCGCGCCGCCGAGCCGCCCGCACTGAGGTCGTAACGTGCGGCGGAGCCAATCGGGAGAACCTGCCTTGAGTCGTGAAACTGACACTCCGTCGTCCGGGCCCAACGGGCGCGGCGGAGCCGCCTACCCCTCGGGGACCCCGCCGTACGGAATCCCGGCGGTCTCCGACGACCGTGCGGACGCGAGCCGTTCGGCCACGCAGCCCGAGGAACGCAAGACGGAGACCACGCTGACGACCCGGATCCGGATCAACATCCCCGGATCCCGGCCGATCCCGCCGGTCGTCGTGCGTACGCCCGTCTCCTCGGAGGGATCCGAGAACAGCGCCCAGGACACCGGCGGCGAGGCCCAGCAGCCGTCCGCCCCGGCGCCCGAGGCCGTCGTCGAACCGCCCGCCGAACCCGCGGCACCGGCCGGGGAGAAGGTGACCAGCGACTGGTTCGCGCCCCGCAAGCCCCAGGCGAACAAAGGCGGTCAGGGCGGCGGCTCCACCAACGGCGCGGGAGTGCCCGGTGGTTCGGGCGCACCCGCGGCGAACGGGTCGGGCCCCGGCGCTTCCGGTCCGGGAGCCTCCGTCCCCGGGCCCTCGGGTGCCGGCTCCTCCGTTCCGGGCTCTTCCGGCGGGGCCCGCCCCGGCGGCGTGGTCGGCTCCATGAACGTGCCCGGGGCGGCCAACGGCTCCCGCCCCGGCTCCACCAACGGCGCCGGGCTGCCCGGGGTCACCGGGGGTCCCGTCGCCCCCGGCCACGGCGGCGGCACGGGGTCCTTCGACGTCACCGAGGCGCTGGCCGCGGGCCCGCTCGCCGGCGGCCCCCGCCCCGGCGACGAGCCGCGCCGCGAGGACCTCGCGTACTTCTCCGACAACGGGCACGGCGGACGCGACGGCCAGGGCGGCCCGAGCGGCACCGGCGGCCTGGGCGGTCCGGGCGCCCCCGGTGTGCCGGGCGGTCCGCAGGGCCCCACGGGCCCGACGGGCGGTCCCGTCACCGGCGACGGACCGCTGCGGCCGCCCGGGGTCGGCGCACCCGCGGGTCCCGCCGCGGGCGCGGGACACCCGGGCGGTGCCCCCGGCGCGCGCACGGCGCGTCCCGGCGGCGGTCTGAGCGACGACACCGCTGTCCTCACCCCGCAGCAGCAGGTTCCGCAGCCGGGCACCCCCGGTTACGGCGCCCGGCCGGACAACGTCTCCGGGAACACCGTCACCAGCGGCATGCCCGTGATCCAGCCCGGTCCCGACTCGCCGTTCGGGCCGGAGGCCGACTGGAGCGGGCCGCAGGCGCACATGCCGCCGGGGCTGTCCGAGCCGGCCCCGCAGAGCGCCGCCGCGGCCCCCGCCGCGCCCAAGGCCAAGAAGAAGGGCCGCAACAAGCTCGTCCTGCTCTGCGGCGCCGTGATCTTCGTCGCCGGTGTCGCCTACGGCGCCGGGCTGCTGATGAACCACTCCGACGTGCCCAAGGGCACCACCGTGCTCGGCGTCGACATCGGCGGCGGCACCCGCGACGACGCGGTCAAGAAGCTCGACGACGCCTTCGGCGGCCGGGTGAACCAGCCGCTGAAGCTGTCGGTCGAGGGCAGGACCGTCACCCTCAAGCCCGACCAGGCCGGGCTCCAGTTCGACACCCAGGCCACAGCCAGCTCGGCCGCGACGAGCGACTACAACCCCGTGTCGGTGATCGGCTCGCTGTTCGGCAACCACCGGGTGATCGAGCCGCGGATGCCGGTCGACGAGGAGAAGCTCCAGGTCGCCCTGCAGAGCCTCTCGGGCGGCGACGGGTCGATGACCGAGGGCGGCATCAAGTTCCAGTCCGGCAAGGCCGTCGCCGTCTACGGCAAGCCGGGCAAGGGCATCGACGTCGGCGGCTCGACCCAGCTGGTCCAGCAGGCGTACCGCGCGCAGGTGGAGACGGGCACGGCCACGCCGGCCCAGCTGCCCACGGCCACCAGGCAGCCGACGGTCTCCAATGCCGAGGTCGACCGGATGATGAAGGAGTTCGCGGAGCCGGCGATGTCGGGCATTGTCGCGATCGAGGCGGGAGGGGTGGAAGTCAAGTTCAGCCCCCAGAACTCCCTGTGGAGGTTCCTCGCCGTCAAGCCGGTCGGCAACAAGCTGGTCGAGTACTACGACAAGGCCGCGCTGAAGGAGCTGTACGGCGGCGCCTACGACAGCGTGCTGGTCACCCGGGGCAACGGCAAGAAGACCCCCGTGACGCCCGAGGACGTCATCGGTGCCATGCACAAGGCCCTGCTCGGCAAGACGGCGGCGGACCGGGTCGGTGTGATCGAGACCAACCCGAGTTAGCGGCGAGCATTTCGAGGGGGCGTCCCGGTCCATGGCCGGGGCGCCCTCTCACGTTCGGAGGGCGTCCAGATGCTGCTTGCGAATGACCGAAATCAATCCCTCCTGTACTCGCGTGACCGCCTAAGATCGCTCCGGCGCATGGGCCAAACCAAGTTCACCCCATGGGGTCGGGGATTCGTTGTGCGCTCATTCCAGCGCCTGCCGACTTCAGTGGGTATGAGTACAGGATTGGTGAGTGGATGAGCGCAAGGAAGAAAGCCCTCGTGGGACTGGCGAGCGCGGCGCTGGTTCTGGGATTCAGCGGCACCGCTTCCGCCGGCAGTTACAACGGTGTGTGTGAGTCCTCGGGTGGCGGCGAGGTATGTATCTACAGACTCGCGAACTACAGCGGCGGCCTGTACGACACGCTCTACAGCAAGCCCAACTACAACGGCAGCACGTACTACGGCACCAGCACCCTCATCGACAACACCATGTCCTCGGTGAAGAACATGGACCCTGACACCTTGGTGTACTTCTACCAGTACTCCGGATACACCGGTGCCCTCACCGCTATTCCCCCGGGTGAACAGATCAATCAGGTACCCAACGACAACACGGCGAGTTCGCACTGCTTCGGCTCGAACTCCGCCTGCCCGAACTGAACGCGACGATGCGCCCCTGTCTCGGGGCGCATCCCGTTCGGAGCTTCTCCAGCGAAGAAAGCGTCTGAACCGATGCGGAAGAGCTCAGTGGCCGTCGGCATTGCCGCCCTTTCCGTCGTGCTGCTGTCGGCATGTCAATCGGGTGGCCGGACGGGGAGCGAACCCGAGATCTCTTCCTCTCCGGCCACGAAGACCGTTGCCGGTGTTCCGACGCCGGTCCTTCCCCTTGATTCCTATGGCGTCAGCGCGGAGCAGCGAGCCGTTCTCGACCAGGCCGTCGACGAACTGGCCGGTACGTGCATGAAGGCGAAGGGATACACCTGGCCCGCTCGTCCGAAGCGGCTGGGCGTGGCGCGTTCGGCCAATGAGCGGCGCTACGGGGTCACCGACCCCGGAACCGTGCGCGTGTACGGCTATCACCTGGCTCCGCCGGCCGGCGTGACCGCCGAGCAACTGGCCGAGGAGACGCGGCAGGAGAAGAAGCGCAAGGCCCTCATGACGGATGCGCTCACCAAGGCCTACACCGGCCGTGACGGGGCGACGACCGGAACGAGCCTCACGGGCGGCTGCCGCGGCGAGGCCCTGAAGCAGCTCGGCCTGCTCCGGCTGGAGGCGTTGAACGCCGTCGACCTGGCGCAGCAGCAAGGATGGAAACGCACGGAGGCGGACAGCCGGGCCAAGGCCGTGAACGCCAAGTGGAGTGCCTGTATGAAGAAGGCCGGCCACACCTACGCGGATCCCCATGCCGCCGCCGGCGACCCGACCTGGTGGACCGAGGGCGAGGGGGACTCCGCCGCCCCGAAGAAGACCCGTACTCGCGAGATCGCCACCGCGGTGGCCGATGTGAAATGCAAGCAGCAGGTGGACTACGTGACGGTCTGGCAGTCCGTCGAGACCACCTACCAGAACAAGATCATCGAGGCCAACAAGCAGGACCTCGAAGACGTTCGGCAGCGGTGGCAGAGCGCTCTGCGGAAGGCGGCCCAGGTGCTCCGCTGAGCTGAGGCGGCCGGCCGGCCGCCGTGTGGCGCCATGACATCTGTCATACGGGAGTCAGGACCGCCGACACTGCCCGGCAACCCCGCCCGTCGGCCAGCATGGCGGCCATGACGACAACAGCGGAGCGAGCCGGCACCACCACGGTGGTGGGGTTCGACCAGGTGACCAAGAGCTACGGGGACGTACGGGCCGTGGACGGGCTGACCCTCGCCCTGCGTCCGGGCGAGACCGTGGCCCTGCTCGGCCCGAACGGCGCCGGCAAGTCGACCACCCTCGACCTGCTGCTCGGCCTCCGGCAGGCCGACAGCGGCACCGTCAGCGTCTTCGGCACCAGCCCGCGCGAGGCGATCGTCGCCGGGCGCGTGGGCGCCATGCTGCAGAGCGGCGGGCTGATGGAGGACGTCACCGTCGCCGAACTGGTGCGGCTCGCCTGCGACCTGCACCCCAAGCGGTACAAGACCGCCGACGTGCTGGCCCGGGCCGGCATCTCCCAGATCGCCGACCGCAAGGTGAACAAGCTCTCCGGCGGGCAGGCCCAGCGCGTCCGCTTCGCCCTGGCCACCGCCGGCGACAGCGACCTGATCGTCCTGGACGAGCCGACCACCGGCATGGACGTCTCCGCCCGCCAGGCCTTCTGGGCCACCATGCGCGAACAGGCCGACCAGGGCCGCGCGGTCCTGTTCGCCACCCACTACCTGGAGGAGGCCGACGCCATCGCCGACCGGGTGCTGGTGCTGCACCGGGGACGGCTGCTGGCCGACGGCACCGCCGCCGAGATCAAGGCGAAGGCGGGGGCGCGACGCGTCTCCTTCGACCTTCAGGGCCCCATCGACGAGGCCGCCCTGCGCGATCTGCCCTTCCTGACCTCGATGACCGTGAGCGGCCAGACCGTCCGCATCCAGTCCTCCGACGCCGACGCGACCGTGCACGCCCTGTACGCGCTCGGCGTCTACCCCCGCAACCTCGAAGTCGCCGGGCTCGGGCTCGAGCAGGCCTTCGTCGCCATCACCGAGGCCGAGGAGGCCAGGCAGTCGTGAACAGTCTGATCCGGCTGGAGCTCGCCCGCGCCCTGCGCAACCGCAAGTTCCTGTTCTTCTCGGTGCTCTACCCCTCGATCCTCTTCCTGATCATCGCGGGCAAGGCGGACGGCGTCACCAAGGTCGACGGCACCGGCCTGACCGTCCCGACCTACATGATGGTCTCCATGGCCTCCTTCGGCGCGCTCACCGCCGTGCTCATGGGCAACAGCGAGCGCATCGCCAAGGAGCGCGAGAGCGGCTGGGTACGGCAGCTGCGGCTCACCCCCCTGCCCGGGCGCGGCTACGTCCTCGCCAAGACCGCCGGCGCCGCCGTGGTCAGCCTGCCGTCCATCGTCGTCGTCTTCGTGGTCGCCGCCGCCGTCAAGCAGGTCCGCCTGGAGGCCTGGCAGTGGCTCGCCCTCACCGGCGCGATCTGGGCCGGCAGCCTGGTCTTCGCCGCGCTCGGCGTCGCCATCGGCTACCTCGCCACCGGGGACGCGGTCCGCCCGATCACGATGATCATCTACTTTGGTCTGTCCATGCTCGGCGGTCTGTGGATGCCCTCGACCACCTTCCCGCGGTGGCTTCAGGACATCGCCGAGTGGCTGCCCACGCACGCGTACGCTGCACTGGGGCGGGCGATCGAGGAGAGCCAGGCCCCGCACGCGAAGGACATCGCCATCCTCGTCGTCTTCTTCGCCCTGTTCGCGGGCGGCGCGGCCTGGCTGTACCGGAAGGACACGCTGAAGGCGTGAGCGCCATGACGGAAGACGCGCGGCCCGGCGAAGCCCGGGGGGACCGGCTGATGCGCATGGGGGTACCGCCCCGGAACGGGGGCGAGGCGCTGCGCAAACTGGTGTGGATCCTGCCCTGGCTGATCTTCCTCAGCTCGCCGGTCCACGACCTGGTCTCGGGCGCCCACACGGCCGCCGCCACCGCGGCCGGCTGGGCGGGCCTCGTGGCCTTCACCGGGACCTATCTGATGCTGGTCTACCGGAACATGGGCCGGCCGTTCTCCGGGGCGGTCGTCGGCCGGCTCGTCGCCGCGCTCGGCGCGCTCTCCGTCGTGCTGTGCCTGACCCTCGGCTCGCCGTGGATCGGCCTGTTCGTGTACGTCTCCGTGGCCTGCGGCGCGACGAACCCGCTGCGGATCGCCTACTGGACGATCCCGCTGACCACGGCCGTGATGCTGCTCGTCGCCCGGCACACGGGCGCCGAGGGCGAGTGGACCCTGTTCCTGCTGGTGATGCTCGTCGGCTTCGCGATGACCGGCGTACGGCAACTCGTGCGCACCACGATCGACCTGCGCAAGGCCCGCGCCACCGTGGCCCAGCTCGCCGCCAACGAGGAGCGGCTGCGGCTCGCCCGCGACCTGCACGACCTGCTCGGCCACTCGCTCTCGCTGATCACGCTGAAGAGCGAGCTGGCCGGCCGGATGCTGCCGGACCACCCCGACAAGGCGGCCCAGCAGGTCGCCGACATCGAACACGTCAGCCGCCAGGCCCTGGTCGACGTCCGCGAGGCCGTCACCGGCTACCGCCGCCCCCGCCTGCACGCCGAACTGGCGGGCGCCCAGGTGGCGCTGACCGCCGCCGACGTCACCGCCGACGTGCCCGCCGAGCCCGACCTGCACGGCGTCCCCGAGGAGAGCGAGTCCGCGCTCGCCTGGGCGCTGCGCGAGGCGGTCACCAACGTCGTACGGCACAGTGGCGCGACCCGGTGCACCGTCGACCTGGTGCGCCGCCAGACCCTGGACGGGCCGTTCCTCGAACTCTGCGTCGAGGACAACGGCCCGGGCGGCTCCGGCAGCGTGGGCAAGGGCCCCGGCAACGGTCTGACGGGCCTGGCCGAGCGCCTGGAGAAGGCGGGCGGGCAACTGGAGGCGGAGCGCGCCGGGCGCGGCTTCCGGCTCGTCGCCCGGGTGCCTCTCGCCTCCCCCGCGGACGTAGGATCCCCGGCATGAGCCGAACGATCAAGGTCCTCCTGGCCGAGGACCAGTCGATGGTCCGCGAGGCACTGGCCGCCCTGCTCGGCCTCGAGGAGGACATCGAGGTCGTCGCCCAGGTGGCGCGCGGGGACGAGGTCGTGGCGGCGGCGCACGCCCACGGCGTCGACGTGGCCCTGCTCGACATCGAGATGCCCGGCTGCACCGGCATCGAGGCGGCCGCCCGGCTCCACAAGGAACTGCCCGCGGTGAAACTGGTCGTGCTCACCACCTTCGGCCGCCCCGGCTATCTGCGCAGCGCCATGGAGGCGGGCGCGGACGCGTTCCTGGTCAAGGACGCCCCGGCCGCGCAACTCGCCGCGGCGGTACGGAAGGTGCTCGGCGGCGAGCGGGTCATCGATCCCACGCTGGCCGCGGCGGCACTGGCCGAGGGCGCCAATCCGCTGACCGACCGGGAGCGCGAGGTCCTGCGCGCCGCGGCCGACGGCTCCACGAACGCCGAGCTGGCCGCAGCCCTCCACCTGTCCCAGGGCACGGTCCGCAACTACCTGTCGACCGCGATCCAGAAACTCGCGGTGCGCAACAGGACGGAGGCGGTGCGCATCGCACGGGAGAAGGGCTGGCTGTAGCAGCGCTCGCCGGGTACGCCGGACGGCCGCGCGAGCGCCCCTGGTGCTGTGACCGGAGAGGTTCACCGGCTCGCGACGCCCGGCACGGCTCCCCCCAAGCTCTTCGAGCAGGGGGGACCCCCAGCCGCGTTGTCGCATCACCCGAGTACGTCCAGTACGCGGGTCATGCTCCGCCTTGCGATGTTCCCCCACTGCCTGAACGGCGTGGGAGGTGCCCCCAGCACCGGACGCCGCGAGCTTCCCGGCAAGCCTTTCCGGTCACAGCACTAGTTCAGCAGGGCCCGCGCGGCCCGCGCCTGCCCCCGTACCTGCTCGGCCGCGGGCTCGTCCACCGCGCCCAGCACATCGGCGTACGCCTCCAGCTCCCGGGCCCCGCCCACGAAGTCCCCGCGCTGCACCAGCAACTGCGCCCGCTCGTAACGCAGCCGCGCCGGATGCGACGGCAGCAGCAGCGACAGCTCCACCGCCCACAGCGCCACGTCCGACCGCTCGGGCCGTATGGCCGCCCAGGCCCGGATGTTGTTCAGGATCCGGGACACGACCTCCAAGGGAGAGGCGGGAACCAGCATCGACGGGTGCAGCGGCGCGCCCGTCGCCCCGACCACCAGCAGTTCGGCGTCCGCCCCCGTGAGCACCCGGCCCCCGTCGAACGGGTCCGCGAGCACCTGTTCCCCGGCCGTCCCGAACCCCACGACGAAGTGCCCGGGCAGCGCGACCCCGTACACCGGCGCCCCGGCCCGCCGCGCGACCTCCATCCACACCACCGACAGCAGGATGGGCAGCCCGCGCCGCCGCACCAGCACCTCGTGCAGCAGGGACGACTCCAGCCGCTGGTAGTCCGCCGCCGAGCCGTGGAAGCCGTACCGCTCGCCGAGCAGTTCGCACAGGGCCTGCGCCCAGTCCCGCGGCCCGCCCGGCCGGTACGGCAGCTGTCCCGCGAGCCGGTCCAGCTCCAGCTGCGCCGCGTCCATACCGGCCTCGTCCAGCGTCCCGTCGGCCGCCGCGCCCACCAGCAGGCACAGCGTCGCGAGGTCCGGCCGCTCGGACCGCACCTCCTCGCCGAACCACCGGCGCACCGCGGCGGATCGTTCCGGAGACGGCGGATGCAGGGGACGCATAGCAGGCTCGTGCCCTTTCACGACGATCCCTACGACGGACGGGCGCCGGAGTTTCGCGGGGGCCCCGACGGGAGCCCCGGCGCTGGCTCCGCCCGCGACGGCCGCGGGTGGCCGTCGTCGCCGGATTCCGGGGCGCGGTAGTGGTGGTACGAGTGGTGCGCGCCGAAACCCATGCCGGCGTACAGCGCCCGCGCCGCGGCGTTGTCGTTCTCGACCTGGAGCCAGGCCGCCGACGCGCCCTCGTCGAGGGCCCTGCGGGCGAGCGCGGCGAGCACGGTGGTGGCGAGCCCCCGTCGCCGCAGCGCCGGATCCACCTCGACGGCGGCGAAGGACGCCCAGCGGCCGTCGACGACGCAGCGTCCGATCGCCGCGGGGACACCGCCCTCACCGGGCACCGTCGCGAACCACACCGACGGCCCGCTGCCGAGCACCCTCAGGGCCACCTCGCTCACCCCCTTGCGCTGGTAACGCGCAAGCCACGCCTCGTCGGCCGTGCGGGACAGCACGACCCCGGAACCCTCGGCCCGGTCGGCGACCGGCGCGAGCGCCCCGATCCACAGCTCGGCGGTCACCTCGCGCACCCAGCCCCGCCGCTCCAGCTCCGCGCACAGCAGTTCCTGCGTGCCGTCGGCGCCGGTGGCCGTCTGGATGTACGCGGGCAGGCCGCGCTCGCCGTACCAGCGTCGTACGGCGGCCAGGGCCGCGTCGAGCGGAAGTCCGGGATCGCCGAGCGGCAGCACCGAGTTGGCGCGGCGCGTGAAGCCCGCCCGTCGCCCGACCACCACCCCCCGTCGACGTGCTTCGCGCGGCACCTGCTCGACTGCCGCCCGGAGTTCCCACCCGCCCAACGGCTCGCTCTCCACCGGCCGCCAGGCCCGCGCCGCCGCGCGCGCGAGTTCCTCGTACGTGGCCGCCGGACCCCGCCGCCTGGCCGGTGCGGCCGGTACGACCTTGCCCGCGACCAGGGAGGACTCCGCGATCCGCACGGTCTCGCCACTCTTTCGTGTGATCAGCAGCACACCGTGGTCCCATGATGTGAGAACTCCGACCGTGTCGGTGAACTTCTCACCCGGCGCGCCAGGTTCGCTCAAGCGCCGTATTGAGACCCGTTTGCCCACGTCAGCAGCGGTGATTCGGACCTCGAGGCGCCCTGTCGCCGATATTTCCACAGGTCTGTTCACCCCTCCTGTTCGGATCATGCCCCGGAACGGAGATACTAGGGGCGGGCATCGACGACGCCGCGCTCCCGCGCGCCAGGCGGCGGAGCCTGTGGAGGCCCGCCAGCGCCCTATCGAGGAGGAACGACAGCGTGACCTACGTCATCGCGCAGCCTTGTGTCGACGTCAAGGACAAGGCGTGCATCGAGGAGTGCCCGGTCGACTGCATCTACGAGGGCCAGCGGTCCTTGTACATCCACCCGGACGAATGCGTCGACTGCGGAGCTTGTGAACCGGTCTGCCCGGTCGAGGCGATCTTCTACGAGGACGACACTCCCGAGGAGTGGAAGGACTACTACAAGGCCAACGTCGAGTTCTTCGACGAGCTCGGCTCTCCCGGTGGCGCCAGCAAGCTGGGGCTGATCGAGCGCGACCACCCCATTATCGCCGCGCTGCCGCCGCAGAACCAGTAAGAGCGGCCCGCCTTCGCGCCGCCTCGGTCCCGTACGGCCTGATCGCACTCCAGCGCTCCGCCCGCCGCACGGGACCGAGGCGTTTTCCGGACCAGAAAGTGAGCCTGATCCCCGTGTCCGCACTCTCCGACCGGCTCCCCGCCTTTCCCTGGGACAAGCTGGAGCCGTACAAGAAGACGGCCGCAGCCCATCCGGACGGCATCGTCGACCTGTCGGTCGGCACCCCGGTGGACCCGGTCCCCGACCTGATCCAGAAGGCGCTGATCGCGGCCGCGGACTCCCCGGGCTACCCGACGGTGTGGGGCACGCCCGAACTGCGTGACGCGATCACCGGCTGGGTCGAGCGCCGCCTCGGCGCGCGGGGCGTCACCCACCGGCACGTCCTGCCGATCGTCGGCTCCAAGGAACTGGTCGCCTGGCTCCCCACCCAACTGGGCCTCGGCCCCGGCGACAAGGTCGCGTACCCGCGCCTGGCCTACCCGACCTACGAGGTCGGCGCCCGCCTGGCCGGCGCCGAGCACCTCGTCTACTCGGCGACACCGGGCGCCGGCGCACCGGGCCCCACGGAGCTGGACCCGGCGGGCCTGAAGCTGCTGTGGCTGAACTCGCCCTCCAACCCCACGGGCCAGGTGCTGCCCAAGGAGGAGCTGAAGAGGATCGTCGCCTGGGCCCGCGAGCACGGCGTGCTGGTCTTCTCCGACGAGTGCTACCTGGAGCTGGGCTGGGAGGCGGATCCGGTCTCGGTACTGCACCCGGACGTGAACGGCGGCTCGTACGAGGGCATCGTCGCGGTCCACTCGCTGTCCAAGCGCTCGAACCTGGCCGGCTACCGCGCCGCCTTCCTGGCCGGCGACCCGGCCGTCCTCGGCCCTCTGCTGGAGATCCGCAAGCACGGCGGCATGATGACCTCGGCGCCGACGCAGGCGGCGGTCGTGGCCGCCCTCGGCGACGACACCCACGTCCGCGAGCAGCGCGAACGCTATGCCGCCCGCCGCACGGACCTGCGCCGGGCCCTCCTCGCCCACGGTTTCCGCATCGAGCACAGCGAGGCGAGCCTCTACCTCTGGGCCACCCGCGACGAGTCCTGCTGGACCACGGTCGCCCACCTTGCCGAACGAGGCATCCTGGTCGCCCCCGGCGACTTCTACGGTCCGGCGGGCGCGGACTTCGTGCGCGTCGCGCTGACGGCGACGGACGAGCGGGTCCGCGCCGCGGTGGAGCGCCTGGCCGAGTAGTCCGCGACGGCGGTACCCGCGCCCACGCGCGGACGGGCTCCGCACGCCGATGGATCCGCACGCCGACGGGGTCCGGGGAGGAAACCCCGGACCCCGTCGGTCGTTCGGGCGCTCAGCCGAGAGGCAGACCGGAGACCGGCAGGGACTGTGTCGGCAGCCCGCCCTTGGCCGCCGTGTTCGTGGCGCCGCCGAGGAGCCCTCCGGCGGACCCCGCCGCGTCGCCCGCCGCCTTCCGCGCCGTCGGCGTCGCCTGCTTCACGACCTTGCCGCCGGTGTCGCCCGCGACCCCGGCGACGTGCTGCGCGGCGCCGTCCACGGTGTTGCCGACGCTCGCCCCGTCCAGGGCGGTCAGCCCGCCGAGGTTCGGGGCGGCCGGCAGCTCGGGGGCAGCGCTCGCGGCTCCGGCCGCACCGATCCCGGCGGCCGCTCCCGCAGCGACGAGCAGCGCGGCACGGGCGATCCGGCGGGTCAGGGGGAGGGACATGTTGCTCCTTCGACGGAGGGAACGGACGCTCTGACTACCGCTCGAAGTCCGCGAAGGTTGCGGCGGGCCAACGTAAAGAGTTGGTAACGCGTCGCATTATCGGGTACGCGTAAAACCGAACAAAAGGCACTCGGTGCTCGTCGGGGGCGGCGGCAGAACCCCTTGCCGCCCTGTGCTCCCAAGGGCTCCGGCGCCCTTGGGAGGGGTGACCCGTCGGAGTGAGGACCCGTACTAACGCGCGGTCGTGGTGATGAGGACCGAGCCCGCCGCCCGCTCCGCTCCGGCGGCACCCCGCGTCTGCGCCGTCCGCCACCGGCTGTCGGTCATCCCGGCCGTCCACTGCCAGCCGCCGTAGGAGACCTGCTCGATGTGCAGCGCGGAGGCGTTGGCCACCGCCCAGTGCGCCAGCTGCCAGCCGCGCTGCCGCGCGCCGCGCCCGGCGGCGGCCGTGTCGTCGGGCACGGGCACCGTCACGGTCCGCCCGTCCCCGCTCGCGGCCGGGCTCGGGGTGGGCGTCGGCGACGGTTTGCCGCCGACCTCCGCTCCCGCCTCCTGCACCACGTCCCGGCCGAAGTCCCGTACGAGCGCGGCACGCACCGCGTCGGGTCCGCTGGTCCGGGTGGGCCCCGGGCGGCCCCGGCAGGCCAGCGTGGCCCCGGAGCGCCCGGTGAGCGCGGCGGCGAGCAGCGTCGCGTCCGGCTCGTGCTTGGCGTACGCCTGCGGGAAGCCGCTGCGCTGCACGCGCTGGGCGGCCACGGTCAGCGGCAGCCGCGTGTAGCCGGGGACCTTGTTCAGGTGCTCGTAGAAGATCCCCGCCGAGTAGGCCGGGTCCATGATCTCCTCCGGCGTGCCCCAGCCCTGTGAGGGCCGCTGCTGGAACAGGCCGAGGGAGTCCCGGTCGCCGAAGTCGATGTTGCGCAGCGCGGACTCCTGGAGGGCGGTGGCCAGTGCGATGGTCACCGCCCGCTCGGGCATGCCGCGCCCGGTGCCGACGGCCGCGATCGTCGCCGCGTTCACCGCCTGCTCCGGCGTGAACCGGTACGACGCGCCGTCCCCCTTGCCGGAGACGACCTCGCAGCCCGGGCCTCCGGTGCCTCCGGTGAGGTACTGCACCGAGAGGTAGCCCGCGAGCCCGAGAAGGACCACGACGGCCGCCCCGAACCGGAGGAGGCGGCCACGACGCTTGGATGAGGGGGGAGGGTGCGGCACGCCTACAAGGTACTGGAGGCCCGCGGGGCGCATGAGGCAGGTGTGGACAACGCGCGGCGACGTTCGGGCGGTTCGCCGGGTTAGGGTCGACCGCATGGCCGATAACCCGCTTGACCTCACGCTGGACGCCGCACGCCTGACCGCGCGACTCGTCGACTTCCCCTCGGAGAGCGGCACCGAGAAGCCGCTCGCCGACGCGATCGAGGCCGCCCTGCGCGCCCTGCCGCACCTGACGGTCGACCGCTTCGGCAACAACGTCGTCGCCCGCACGAACCTCGGGCGCGCGCAGCGGGTGATCCTGGCCGGCCACATCGACACGGTCCCGATCGCCGGAAACGTCCCCTCGCGGCTCGACGAGGACGGCGTCCTGTGGGGCTGCGGCACCTGCGACATGAAGTCCGGCGTGGCGGTCCAGCTGCGCATCGCGGCCACGGTCCCCGCCCCCAACCGCGACCTGACCTTCGTCTTCTACGACAACGAGGAGGTCGCCGCCGAGCTGAACGGCCTCAAGCACGTCGCCGAGGCGCACCCGGAGTGGCTGGCCGGCGACTTCGCCGTGCTGCTCGAACCCTCCGACGGCGAGGTCGAGGGCGGCTGCCAGGGCACGCTGCGGGTGCTGCTGAGGACCACGGGCGAGCGGGCTCACTCGGCGCGCGGCTGGATGGGCTCCAACGCCATCCACGCCGCCGCGCCGATCCTGCGGCGGCTCGCCGAGTACCAGCCGCGCTATCCGGTCATCGACGGCCTGGAGTACCGCGAGGGCCTCAACGCGGTCGGCGTCACCGGCGGGGTGGCGGGCAACGTCATCCCCGACGAGTGCGTGGTCACGGTCAACTTCCGCTATGCCCCGGACCGCACCGAGGAGGAGGCCGTCGCCCACGTCCGCGAGGTGTTCGCGGACTGCGGGGTGGCGGAGTTCGTGATCGACGACCACAGCGGTGGCGCCCTGCCGGGGCTGAACCACCCGGCCGCGGCCGCGTTCATCGAGGCGGTCGGCGGCACCGCGCGCCCGAAGTACGGCTGGACGGACGTCTCGCGCTTCTCGGCGCTGGGCATCCCCGCTGTCAACTACGGCCCCGGCAACCCCCACTTGGCGCACAAGCGCGACGAGCGGGTGGAGACGGCCAAGATCCTCGCGGGCGAGGAGCGGCTGCGGGCCTGGCTGACGGACTGACCGCCGTCACGGGCGTCCGACCGCCGCCACGAGTGTCAGACCGCCGGCACGGGCGTCCGACCGCCGCCACGAGTGTCAGACCGCCGGCACGGGCGTCCGCACGGCGCTTCACGGCGGACATACCGACGTCCCCCTCTCGTAACCCCCGCGGATCTACGCTGAGGTGGAACATCACGCACACGGAGGGAGCGCACATGCCGACAGGCAATCCCGAGGGCAAGAAGCAGCCACCGGAGGAGCAGCGACTCGGACCGGTCCTCCGGCGGCGTGGCCAGGTCCAGACGAGCACCACGGACCAGCGGTTGCTGGACGAGCGCGCCCCCACGGACTGGGTCCACACGGACCCCTGGCGCGTCCTGCGCATCCAGTCGGAGTTCATCGAGGGCTTCGGCACGCTCGCCGAACTCCCGCCCGCCATCAGCGTGTTCGGCTCCGCGCGGACGGCGGTGGACTCGCCGGAGTACGACGCGGGGGTGCGGCTCGGCCGTGGCCTGGTCGAGGCGGGCTTCGCGGTGATCACGGGCGGTGGCCCGGGCGCGATGGAGGCGGCGAACAAGGGCGCGCTGGAGGCCGGTGGCGTCTCGGTGGGCCTGGGCATCGAACTGCCCTTCGAGCAGGGCCTGAACGCCTACGTCGACATCGGCCTCAACTTCCGCTACTTCTTCGTCCGCAAGATGATGTTCGTGAAGTACGCGCAGGGCTTCGTCGTCCTGCCCGGCGGCCTCGGCACCCTGGACGAGCTCTTCGAGGCCCTGACCCTCGTGCAGACCCAGAAGGTCACCCGGTTCCCGATCGTCCTCTTCGGCACCGCGTACTGGGGCGGCCTGGTCGACTGGCTGGAGAACACCCTGATCGCCCAGGGCAAGGCGGCCCAGGCGGACCTCACCCTGTTCCACGTCACGGACGACGTGGCGGAGGCGGTGGCCCTGATGTCGAAGGAGGCGGGCCGCTAGTGTCCTGAGTCGTTAATTCGCTGCGTAAGTTGGTGTTTGGTCGGCATGATGGTCGGATGGCGAGGACGGGACGGCCGAAGGCCGAGCTG